>JAJPYK010000047.1:0-4670 GCA_021205005.1 Paraprevotella sp.
GCTATTTGCTGCGGGAGAAGTGGCTTTTATCATGGCTATTGGCGAATTGCTCGAGGATTATACGGTGAACCGGGCGAAAAGAGGCCTCAGCAAATTGATAAGCCTGGCTCCCGAGGAGGGGCGCAGGGTGGTGAGAAAAGACGGAAAGGAATGTGAAGAGGTTGTCCCGATAGCTGAGATCAAAGTGAACGACGTCCTGCGTGTGCTGCCCGGCGAACGGATTACGGTGGATGGGATTATCGTGAATGGCAATACATCTGTAGACCAGTCGGTCATGACAGGCGAGTCTCTTCCGGTGGATAAGTTGGTAGGCGATGCCGTATTTTGCGGGACGATGAACGGTAACGGTTCGATTGATATTCGGGCCACTCAGGTTGGGCAGGACTCCTCTTTACAGAAAATGATCGCGTTGGTGAAAGAAGCCGAGAACAAGAAGGCGCCGATGCAACGTATCGTGGACAAATGGGCCACGTGGCTGGTACCCATTGCCCTTTTGATCGCCGTCGTCGCTTATTTCATCACGGGATATCTGGAACGGGCGGTAACGGTACTGGTCGTATTCTGTCCGTGTGCCTTGGCTTTGGCCACACCGGTTTCTATCGTGGCGGGCATAGGGCAAGCCACCAAATTCGGCGTGTTGGTCAAATCGGGAGAGGCCTTGGAACGGATGGGCAAAGTGAACTGCATAACTTTCGACAAGACCGGGACGCTGACGAAAGGGAATCTTACGGTGTGCGATATTCGAAGTTTTGACGAACATACGACTCCGGAGGTACTACTGGCAATTACGGCATCGGTCAAGTCCAGATCGGAACACCCCATAGGCAAGGCCATTTTCAAGTATTATACGGAACGAAAAGGAATACTCAAGGAGATTGCGCATTTCGAGATGTGTCCGGGAAAAGGCATACAGGCCGACATCGACGGGCGCAGTGTGCTCTGCGGGAAAAGCGACTTCTTACGGGAGAATGGCGTGGAGACAGACGCGCGTGTACAAACCGTTTTGGATGCTTTGCGCAACGAAGGGAAGGCGTCTGTGTTGACTGCCGTGGACGGACGGTGTATCGGCCTGCTTGCCCTTTCCGATGTAATCAGTCCTGCGGCAAAAGACATGGTGGCCGAACTGGTCGGCATGAACGTGGAACCGGTGATGCTGACCGGAGACCATCGGCAGGCTGCGAATTACCTGGCGGAGCAAATCGGCATCCGCAATGTCCGTTCGGAACTGTTGCCTGCGGAAAAGGTGGCATCCATTGCCGAACTGCAACGAAGCGGGAAGATTGTCTGTATGATCGGCGACGGGGTGAATGATGCCCCCGCGCTGAAAGTGGCGGACGTCGGGGTGGCTATGGGCAGCATGGGCAGCGATATCGCCATAGATTCCGCCGATATTGCGTTGATGAACGACGATATTTCCAAGATTCCTTATCTGAAACGGCTGTCCGACGCGGTCATTTACTCCATCAAACTGAATATCACGCTTTCGATGCTGATCAATCTGGTTGCGATAACCCTTTCCGTTTTGGGACTGCTGAATCCGATTACGGGCGCATTGGTGCATAATGTAGGTTCGGTGCTGGTCGTACTGAACGCCGCATTATTGTACGACCGGAAAATCAAATAGCCGGTTGTTTCCGAGGCATAAATACATGAGGTTGTGTCAAAACTCAGTTTTTGAAAATATGAACTTATAATTTGAAATTTGGGTATCCTAAAAGACTAAAGAAAGAGTCGTATCATTACTCAATACAGAGCTTGATACGACCCTTTCAAGTGTTATAATTACTATTTGTAACTTTTCGGAGTAGTCATTTTAGTTTTGACACACCTCCATGCTTATACGGAATATCGTTCAATGTGTTTCCGCTTCGTATTCTTCCGAGGTGGTACAGAAGTGCGTATTTTCGGGATGAGCGTCGGATTGACGATACCAGTCGGAGTACATGATGTAGTGCCGGGCGTAAGTCTGGTTCAATTCCTTGGCTTGTTCCGGATCCACTTTCTTGATGAACTTGGCCGGCACGCCGCCCCATAATTCACCGTCTCCCACTACGGTATTCTTCAGAATCAGAGCACCGGCAGCCACGATGGCACCGTGGCCGATGACGGCATTATCCAAGATGGTGGAGCCCATGCCGATGAGCGCGCCGCTTTTCACTTCGCAGCCGTGCAGGGTGACGCTATGGCCTACCGTGACGTCGTCGCCGATGACGATAGGACACTTGCCGTGAAGCGTGTGCAGGCAAGAACCGTCCTGAATGTTCACCCGGTTGCCGATCTTGATGAAATGTACGTCGCCACGCAAGACGGCGTTGAACCATACGGTGCAATCGTCGCCCATGGTGACGTCGCCGATGATTGCAGCTCCTTCCGAGAAGTAGCAATGCTTTCCGAATTTGGGAGTCAAATCGTTGAGTTTCTTAATGAGTGCCATATTTTTATTGTTTGTGAGTTAAAGAATGCGTTTATGTGGGCGGGTGGCTTCGCGGAGCCATGCGCCATGTTCTTCGTCGAGCAGCGGAGACAGTTGCTCGTATACCCGCCGATGGTAACTGTCGATCCATTCCGTTTCTTCCGCATCGAGCATGTTCCAGTCGATCGGCGTCGTGTCGATGGGGCAGAGTGTGAGCGGATCGAATTGCAGGAATGTGCCGAATTCGGTTTCCTTATAAGGCAGGATGATCTGCGTGTTCTCTATACGGATGCCATACCGCCCTTCTTTGTATATGCCCGGTTCGTTGGTGACGGTCATATAAGGCAGCAGCGGAGACGGCATGTAGTTCATGCGGATCTGGTGCGGTCCTTCATGCACACACAAGTAAGATCCTACGCCGTGTCCGGTGCCGTGGAGATAGTTGACGCCTTCCTGCCACATGGCATAGCGGGCACAAGCATCGAGTTGCGTACCGCAACATCCTTGCGGGAACTTGGCCCGCGTCAGGCGGATGTGTCCTTTCAGCACCAGCGTATAGTCGTGCCGCTCTTCTTAGCTCACCGGACCGAGGGCGATAGTACGGGTGAGATCCGTCGTACCGTCTTCATATTGCGCACCCGAATCGAGCAGGAGCAATCCTTTCGGGAGGAGCGTCTTGTCGGTTTCCGGGGTAGGCTCGTAATGTACGATAGCCCCGTGCTCGGCATATCCGGCAATGGTGTCGAAGCTGTTGCCGCGGTAGAGCTCCTGTTCGCTGCGCAGTTCATCGAGTTTCCGGCAGATGCTGAGCTCGGTCTGTCCTCCGGCCTGTACCGCCGGTGTGAGCCATTTCAGGAATTTCACCATGGCCACCCCGTCGCGCAGCATGGCACGGCGGAATCCGGCTATCTCGGCCGGATGCTTTACGGCTTTGAGAAGGGCGACGGGGGATGCCGCATCTATGACGGTGCACGTTTCGGGCAGGCTGCGGTAGAGGGCGTAGTTTGTGGCTTGGCAGTCTGTCCATATCCGTCGTCCGTCGAAGCGTGCCAGATCTTGTAGGATGTCGGTATAGTTTCGTGTTTCCACACCGTATTCCTTCAGATGGGCGGAAACCTCTTCCGTGAGTTTTACCTTATTTATATATAGGGCGCAGCGGGAGGGGGTGATCCATGTGTAAGCTACAAATACGGGCGTACAATGTACGTCCGTGCCGCGCAGGTTCAGGGTCCAGGCTATCTCGTCGAGTGCGGATAGGATCAGTCCGTCAGCTTGCCGCGTGGCCATGGCCTCGCGAATGAACGCGAGTTTTTCAGTTACGCTACGGCCTGCGAAAGCGAGCGGTTGTATGCTGACCGGCGAATCGGGTAGGGACGGCCGGTCTTTCCACAATGTGTCGGCCGGCTGGTCCGCTATTTCGAGGTGCAGTCCGCAGTGCATGAGTTCTTCTTTGGCGGTGCGGATCTCGTGGGCTGAATGAGTCCACGGGTCCATGCCCTCCGTACTTCCCGGCGGAAGAACCTCCGCCAGCCATTGCGTGACGGAAGGCGTACCCTCCACCCGCTCTTTCATCAGGCGGAACGGCGTGTTCTTCAATTGCTCTTCCGCTGCGATAAAGTAGCGGGAGTCGGTCCACAGCGCGGCATCGTCCAAGGTGACGACAGCCGTTCCGGCAGAACCGTTGAAGCCGGAAATCCATGCCCTTGTTTTCCAATATCCCGGAGTATACTCGCTATGGTGCGGGTCGGTACTGGGGAAGATATAGGCGGCCCATCCGTGCGCCGCCATATAGGTGCGCAGGTTGTTGACGCGTTGTGCGATGCTTTCTTTCATGCCTTGCGGAATTTGAAGTGAACGGGCAAAAATACAATTATATTTGCGTATGCGAAACTAAATGCGCGGAAAATTGGGCGGCTTTCTCCCGGACGGCATTATTTCTGTTCCGGTTGTCGCTGAAATCCCCCGAGTAGGTTGCTTTTACTGTTTTATTTGGTTAAATATTTAAAATAACCGTTTTAGGATATTATAATATCGAGAGTAAGCTTGGTGTATCGGGGATGATGTTCGATAGAGTGAAATTCCGAAGGGCCGATTAAGGGGACTACGGTCTATATTTGTCCTTATTTTGGGCGCTTCGAGGGGGCAAAATCGGGAGAAAACAGCTCTCATCTGTATGTCCTATTCCGGAAAAGAGAGAGAAAAAAGGAGTATTTTCGGGGTGTTTTTGGGGTGTTCCACCCGTTTTTTTGAGGATTTG
>JAJPYK010000047.1:4680-7435 GCA_021205005.1 Paraprevotella sp.
CGCCAAACGAAAGATCATTCTCATGAGATTGATAAAACAAAGTGCTCCGAATGGTGTCTTGGGTACCTTGAAACCGGTTTTTTACTTCTTTTTTTCGCTATTTGCCTACAAGTTCCAGGCCGAAATCTAAGAGCATGACGGTATGCCTTTCTTCTTCTTTCGTGTCACGGCGAAAGTGCAGCCGTTCCGTTCTGCGGAGATCGTGAGTACGGATGTCACCGGAATGCGGCACTGGCTTTCTTTTTGTATGACGGGCAACCGTGCATGGCTGGCGTATTTACCTTGGGGATCCGTAGGGGGGCCGAATATTCGATTCTGGCGAGGGTTGCGCTTTCGTATTGTCGGATTTTCGGATCAAGCGTTCGGGCCGCATAGGTTTTCCCGTCTGCGTCTTTGGGCATATCCCAGTCCAAAGGAGTTTCATTCGGTTGGTTTCAATAGTTGTATTACCTCTTCATAGCGGTCGCAGCTGACAACGTAACATTTGTTCGATGTCCTGATTTCAATCAAAGTGTTTCCATTATTGGCAATGGCAAAGTATCTGCCAGTTTCAGGATTCCAAAACCAGCCGAAATGTCCGAAGAGCCCGCTTATACCCCATAGTTTTATGTCCCGAAGAATATCTTTTTTATGCCGTATGGATTGGATTTCATCAAGTTTTATGATGACTTTTCCTATTTTCTTTTTGATGACGAGATTATCGGGTGTGATATTAATGCTTTCTATCTGCTGGGTAAAGGCATAGACGATCACCCCCGCAATGACCAAGATGGACAGGCAGATGGCGAGAAACCCGGTCGTGTTGGAGGTATACTGCGGTAACAGTAGGCACATACGGTAGATAACATAAAAGAAGATGCACAACAATACGATAGTGAAGGTCAGCATGCCCTTGGAGTAAGATGATTTGAAAGAATTCGTCATAATGGTGAATTTTAGATGTTAAACAACCCTGTTCCGTATCAGAAATTCATATGATACGGAGCTATGGTGATTAAATGATATTACACAAATATATGGATTTGCTTTTATGGATGCAATTTTTTGGATGTATTTTTGTATATCCGAAAAAGAATCCACTCTTTTTGTTCTATTCTCCCTGTTATTCCCTGCTTAGACGTTTTCCGGCCTGTTTTTATGAATAATAATATTGGGTTGACCAGGGTCGCGATGATCTCCCGGTATTTATGCTTCCATGTGGACAGGCATCGGATTTTCTTTGGTTTTACGGGTTTATGTAATGATGAGCCTCAGAAATCCGGTGTTTCATTAAGGTGGACGACGGAGTTTCGGAAGCTCCGTTCGGGGCGTCCGACAGTCTGGCGCGGGTCTTTGTTTCCGCGTGCCGCATTCACATAATTTAAAATGCTTTTCCCTGTCCATGTTCCAAATAAGTTGTATCTTTGTGTCGCTGAAAAAAGACAGATTCACTTAAATATATAAGAGTATGGAATTCTTGACTAATGACAAATTGGTGATTGTCGGTGCAGCCGGTATGATCGGTTCTAACATGGCACAGACTGCTTTGATGATGGGTTTGACCTCAAACTTGTGTTTGTATGATGTGTTCTATCCCGAAGGTGTGGCTGAGGAAATGCGTCAGAGCGGTTTTGATAATGTGAATATCACAGCTACGACCAATGTGGCTGAGGCTTTCAAAGACGCTAAATACATCATTTCTTCCGGCGGTGCTCCCCGTAAGCAAGGCATGACCCGCGAGGATTTGCTCAAAGGCAACTGTGAAATCGCCGAGCAGTTGGGGAAGGACATCAAGACTTACTGTCCGGATGTAAAGCATGTAGTGATCATCTTCAATCCTGCCGACCTGACCGGTTTGGTTACTTTGTTGTATTCCGGTCTGAAACCTTCTCAGGTAACTACTTTGGCTGCTTTGGATTCTACTCGTTTGCAGAGCGCATTGGCTAAAAAGTTCGGCGTGCTCCAAGGCAAGGTTACAGGTTGCGCCACTTATGGCGGTCATGGCGAGCAGATGGCCGTGTTTGGTTCTGCCGTAAAGATCGATGGCAAACCTTTGCATGACTTGATCGGTACTTCTGCCTTCACTAACGAAGAGTGGGAAAACATGAAGGTTGACGTGACGAAAGGCGGTGCCAAGATCATCGAACTTCGCGGTCGTTCTTCTTTCCAGAGCCCGTCTTATCTTTCAGTAGAAATGATTCGTGCCGCTATGGGCGGTGAAAAATTCCGTTGGCCGGCCGGTACTTACGTAAAGAACGGTAAGTACGATCATATCATGATGGCCATGAAGACTACCATGGACGCCAGCGGTTGCCATTATGTAGTGCCCGAAGGTACGGCTGATGAAATAGCCAAGTTGGATGCCAGCTATGCACACTTGTGCAAGATGCGTGACGAACTGGTGACGTTGAACATCGTTCCGGCCATTTCAGAGTGGAGCAAGATCAACCCGAACTTGTAATTAGCGCAAGACGAAGAGGTATAAAACGGAGAGGCTGTGTCGTAATTAAAGGTTACGGTGCAGCCTCATTTCTTTCGAAGCAGAGTTTCGTATATTTTTCATGCGACGGCTTTCTGATAATTTTCCCGCAATATTCGCTTCTCAAGCTGTAAAAATGCAATGATAAGCAAAAATAGTCCGGAATGGGATGTATTCTCCTCATTCTTGGTGTGTTTTGCCATTTTTGAACACATTTTCTTTATATTGAAGGCTATAGCAAAGAAGAGGTTGTGTCAAAACGTTGGCACAACCTTTTTTATGCGCAAAGCCCAGACT
>JAJPYK010000299.1 GCA_021205005.1 Paraprevotella sp.
GATTTCGAGTGCAAAAATAGATAATTAATTACGATTAAAGGAATAAAAACGAGAACTTTTTTGTTACTTTGCTAACAAAAACGACGCTGTTGCCCATGCAGACTTCCGCATTGTCTACATATTTCCCCGTTACCGATTCGACATGGATCTTTTTCTTTGTGTTGAGCATCATTCTCTTTGCGCCGATTTTATTGAGCAAACTGAAGATCCCTCATATCGTGGGAATGATCTTGGCCGGTATGATTATCGGACCTCACGGATTGCATGTGTTGGATAAAGACAGCAGTTTCGATATGTTCGGTAACGTAGGGTTATATTACATCATGTTTCTGGCCAGTCTGGAGATGGATTTGCAACACATGAAGCGTATCCGCTGGAAAGCGTTGACATTGGGGCTGGCCGCGTTCATATTCCCTTTGGGAATGGGAGTCGTGAGCAATGTCTTTCTGCTGAAATATAGCCTGATTACTTCCGTACTTTTGGCCAGTATGTATGCTTCTCATACTTTGATAGCCTATCCCATCGTGATTCGTTACGGCATATCGCGGAATCGCAGCGTGACCATTGCCGTGGGCGGGACGATCGTTACCGATACGTTGACATTATTGGTGCTGGCGTTTATTTCGGGCATGTTCCACGAGGAGGTGCACGGTTGGTTCGGAGCCATATTGTTGTTGAAGGTCATCGGGCTTTCGGCTTTTATCATCTTTTCGTTTCCCTACGTCGCCCGTTGGTTTTTCAGGCGGTATAACGATCCGGTGCTTCAGTTTATTTTCGTGCTGACGATGGTGTTCTTGGGAGCCGGATTGATGGAATTGATCGGGATGGAAGGCATTTTAGGGGCTTTCCTGGCCGGATTGGTGCTGAACCGTCTGATTCCCCACAGCGCTCCGCTGATGCACCATCTGGAATTTGTGGGTAATGCGCTGTTCATTCCTTATTTCCTCATCGGGGTGGGTATGATTATCGACATACGTGTGCTGTTCGGTTCGGGAGACGCGTTGAAGGTGGCCGCCGTGATGATTACGATGGCTTTGGCCGGGAAATGGATCGCGTCGTGGGTCACGCAGAAAATATTCAAGATGTCCGGATTGGAGCGCGACCTGATGTTCGGTTTGAGCAATGCACAGGCGGCGGCTACCTTGGCTGCCGTGCTGGTGGGATATAACATCATTTTGCCGTCGGGCGAACGGCTGTTGAACGAGGATGTGCTGAACGGTACGATTTTGTTGATACTGGTCACTTGCATCGTCAGTTCTTTGATTACGGACTCGGCTGCGCGCAAAATGGCCTTGCAGGACGGCAATATCAGTGAGAGCCGACCGATAGACGAGGAATCGGCTCTGATTGCCTTATCCTATCCCGAGACCGTGGACGACCTGGTCAATATGGCCTTGTTGATGAGGAAGGAGAAATCGGACGTGCCGATGAGCGCCATCAACGTCGTGTTGGACAATGACGACAAGGCGAGGGAAAAAGGCATGAAACTGCTGGAGTCGGCTTCGGCCATCGCATCGGCAGCCAATGTGCAGATGCACACCAATGTACGTCTGGCGACGAACCTGGCCAACGGCATCATCCATACGATGAAAGAGAATGATTATGCCGAACTTTTAGTGGAATTGCACGTGCAGAACTCGCCTTCGGTGTCGTTCTTCGGTCCGATTCTGAACAGTCTGTTGAATCGTCTGAACCGTCAGATCACGATGATCCGCTGTACCGTACCGGTCAATACCGTCCGCCGCATCCATGTGGCCGTGCCGGCCAAGGCGCAGTTCGAGGCCGGATTCTATCATTGGGTGGAGCATGTGGCCCGTCTGGCTGTCGGGGTAGGATGCCGGATTACCTACCATGCCCATCCGGATACGATACGGATCTTGCAGCGTTATCTGGAGGCCTATCATGCCTCCATTCGTGCGGAATATATTAAAACGGACGGTGGCAACGAGTTGAAACGCATGTCGCGCGAGGTGCAGGCCGATCATTTGTTGATTGTGGTGCTGGCCCGTCGAGGGTCCATCTCCTTCCGTCCGTCGTTTGAACACATCCCGCGACAGATCAATAAATATTATATGAATACAGGATTGATGCTCATTTTTCCCGATATCTATGCCGAGGCGGCCACCAAAGATCTCAGCATCAACGAGCCGTTGATGACGGAATTGCGCTACGAGGCGTCTAAAGACTGGTATAAGAACTGGCTGTCGCGCAACGGCGATAAGGAAGATAAGAAAAACGATAAGGAGGAACAGTAATGAGTGCGCAGGAATGGATGGAACGTACGTCGCTCTTGTTGGGGAGCGAAGGCATAGGTCGTCTCGGGCGTGCTCACGTGCTGGTCGTCGGGACCGGAGGCGTAGGGGCCTGGGCCTCCGAGATGCTGGTGCGGGCCGGAATCGGTCATCTGACCTTTGTCGATGCCGACCGCGTGCAGCCCAGCAACATCAACCGGCAGTTGTGTGCCTTGCACTCCACGATAGGGGAGGAGAAAGTGCGGGTATTGGAACGCCGTTTCAAGGACATCAATCCGGAGCTCGACCTGACGTTGAGGACCGAATATTTGGAGGAACATCGGGCGGGCGAGCTGTTGGACAGCGCGGATTTCGACTTCGTGGTGGATGCGATAGATACCATTGCGCCGAAATGCGCCTTGATTATCGCAGCCATGAAACGGCACATTAAAGTCGTGAGCAGCATGGGGGCCGGTGCGAAGACCGACCTGACGCAAATCCGCTTTGCCGATGTATGGTCGACTTACCATTGCGGCTTGAGTAAGGCGGTACGCACTCGGCTGAAGAGGGCCGGCATGCGTCATCCTTTGCCGGTGGTTTTCTGCACCCAGCAGACCGATCCGGCAGCGGTGGTCAAGGTGGACGGCGAACGGAACAAGAAGACCACGGCAGGTACGGTGAGTTATATGCCGGCCGTTTTCGGATGTTATTTGGCCCAATACGTGATAAACAGTTTGCAGAAAGTATGATTGAAATCAGAAATATAAGAAAGCATTTCGGTTCGCTGGAAGTCCTGCGGGGGATCGATCTGGATATTAATAAGGGTGAGATCGTCAGTATCGTCGGGCCGAGCGGTGCCGGAAAAACGACCTTGTTGCAGATTATGGGGACATTGGACAGGCCCGATTCCGGCCATGTCACCCTCGACGGAGTGGCCGTACAGGACCTGGGGCGTCGCGAACTGGCCGAGTTCCGTAACCGGCGTATCGGTTTTGTGTTCCAGTTCCACCAGTTATTACCTGAATTCACTGCTCTCGAAAACGTGATGATTCCCGCTTATATCGGTCGCGCTTCTACTGCTGAGGCGAAGAAACGCGCCCGCGATCTGTTGGATTTCATGGGATTGTCCGAGCGTGCTTCCCATAAGCCCAACGAACTTTCGGGTGGGGAAAAACAGCGGGTGGCTGTGGCGCGTGCGCTGGTCAACCATCCTTCGGTGGTTTTTGCCGACGAACCGTCCGGCAGTTTGGATTCTAAGAACAAGAGCGAATTGCATCAGCTCTTTTTTGATTTGCGCGACCGGTTCGGACAGACTTTCGTCATCGTGACGCACGATGACGAGTTGGCTCGTCTGACCGACCGTACGATCCACATGAAAGACGGATGTATCACGGATGATAAGAATATAGCTTTATGAATATAAAATTAGGAAAAACCAATCGCTTGACCGTAGTGAAAGCGGTAGATTTCGGCATGTATCTGGACGGAGGATACGCCGGAGAGATTCTTTTGCCCCTGCGTTATGTGCCTGAAGGCTGTCGTGTGGGTGACGAACTGGACGTATTTCTCTATCTTGACAGCGAGGAACGGCTGGTGGCCACCACTTTGAAGCCCTTGGCCGAGGTGGGCGACTTCGCTTGCTTGCAGGTGGCCTGGGTGAACCAGTTCGGCGCTTTTCTGGACTGGGGATTGATGAAAGATCTTTTCGTGCCTTTCCGGGAACAGAAGATGAAAATGCAGAAAGGGAACCGTTATATCGTGCATGTGCATATCGACGAAGACAGTTACCGCATTGTCGCTTCGGCCAAGGTGGAGCATTATTTGTCGGATGAGACACCCTCTTATCATGCGGGCGATGAAGTGCAAATCTTGGTATGGCAGAAAACTGATTTGGGATTTAAAGTCATTGTGGACAATCGCTTTCCCGGCCTGATTTATGGTAACGAGATCTTCCGCAGCCTGTCTATGGGGGAACGTCTGACAGCCTATGTCAAGCAAATACGTCCGGACGGCAAGATCGACATCACACTGCAAAAGCCGGGACAGGATGGCGTGACGGATTTCTCGGCCGTGCTCTTGGCACATCTGCGCCGTCATTGCGGCAAGACGACTTTGGGAGACAAAAGTCCCGCTGAGGAAATTTACGCGGTATTCGGTGTGAGCAAGAAAGTGTTTAAAAAAGCCGTGGGCGATTTGTATAAGAAGCGGCTGATCGAGATTGCCGATGACGGTATCCGTTTAGTCTGAAAGCCGGAGAAGAGAGGCCGGAATAAAAAACAGCGTCGGAAAGCGAGTCCCACGGGAGCTTTCCGACGCTGTATGGTTTGAATTCGAATCTGTTTTATTCGTTGACGATCGTACGCTTTTCTGCGATACGGGCCTTCTTACCGGTCAGTTTGCGCAGGTAATACAGTTTCGCACGACGAACCTTGCCGACCTTGTTCACCACGATGCTGTCGATGTTCGGGCTTTCGATCGGGAAGATACGCTCCACTCCGATGGTACCTGACATTTTACGAACCGTAAAACGTTTCTTGTTCTGGTGACCGGAAATCTTGATGACTACGCCGCGGTACTGCTGGATACGCTCTTTACTTCCTTCGACGATTTTGTATGCTACGGTAATCGTGTCGCCAGCCTTGAACTTGGGGAATTCCTTACCGGTAGCAAATGCTTCTTCTGCAATTTTAATTAAATCTGCCATGATTTGTTTTTAATCATTAAATTGTTTGTCGTCCCGGTACAACATAACAGGGAACTCTGCATCCTGCCAGCGATTGTACGGAAAGCGGTGCAAAGGTACGTCAAAACGATGAATTTACCAACTTTGCCTCTTCCTTTTTTATTCCGATGCCCGTGTCATTGCGCTTTTTTCGTAATTTTGGGCTGTGGTATATAAAATGAATGTAATGAGAATTTTGAAAACCTTAGTTTTGTCCGCTTGTTTCGGATGGCCTGCGTTCGGGTTTGCCCAGCATTACGAACTGGCGGGTGTGAAAGCCGGACGTTATGAAGTGACGAACAAACTGGATGCCCATCCCGACAGCGACGCTTTGCGGATTGTGGCTCCTTACCGTCATGCGGTAGACAGTATCATGTCGCCGGTGTTGGGCGAGAGCGAGGTGGCTATGAGTGCCGGTCGCCCCGAGAGCCTGTTGTCGAACTTCGTGGCCGACGTGCTGCGGGAAAGTTCGGTCCGTATCGGCAAGAAAGCCGATATCGGCTTGTGTAATATCGGAGGGTTGCGCAGCAATATGCCCAAAGGTAAAGTGACCTATGGCGACGTGCTGGAGATCGCTCCTTTCGAGAACTGTTTTTGCGTGCTTGCGTTGGACGGGCGCAAGCTGGCCAAGTTGATGGAACAGATTGCCGCCGTGGGCGGTGAAGGCATCAGCGGGGCCAATCTGGTCATTACCTCCGACGGGCGTTTGCTGAGTGCGAAGGTGGGGGGGAACCCCATCGATCCTAAACGCATTTATTTGATTGCCACGTTGGATTATCTGTCGGAAGGCAATGACAGGATGTATGCCCTGAAAGATCATTTGTCCATCAAGAACACGAAGATCACCGTGCGCGACCTGATTATGGAATACATACGCCGCCAGCATGAACAGGGGAAAAAGATTACGGAGAAGATAGAAGGTAGAATCGTTAAACAATGAAGAACGGGATGATGAAAAATATGAAAATGATATGGCTGTCGGTCGTATGCGGACTGGCAAGCGCCAGTTTGGCCGCACAAGGCGGGGATGTGGAACTGCGCATCCTGCATACCAATGATACGCATAGTTGCATAGTACCTGTCAGCCGAAACTATTCCGATACGGCGTTGGCAGACAAGGGCGGTTTCATACGTCGGGCGGCTTTGGTGCGTGAGGTTCGGCAGGAAGATCCGGATATGCTGCTGTTCGACAGCGGAGATTTCTCGGAAGGCTCCGCCTACTATAACTTATATAAAGGAGATGTGGAGGTGAAGCTGATGAACGAGATGCACTATGATGCCGCCACCATCGGGAACCACGAGTTCGATTTCGGGCTGGACAATATGGCGCGCATCTTCCGCGAAGCCACGTTCCCGATCGTTTGTGCCAATTATCATGTGGAGGGGACAGTGCTGGAAGGACTGGTGAAGCCTTATATCATTCTGGAGCGCAAGGGCGTGAAGATAGGCGTGTTCGGACTGGGTACGCAGTTAAAAGGCATGGTGGCTTCGGAGAATTACCAGGGCGTGACGTATGAAGATCCGATTACGGCCGCCAACCGGGTGGCCGACACATTGAAGAACGTGAAACACTGCGATCTGGTGGTGTGCCTGACCCATCTGGGATGGAACGTCAAAGGAACGGACTACACTAAACTGATACCGGCCACACGCAATATCGACATCGTGCTGGGGGGGCCATTCGCATACCTACTTCGAGCATCCCGAAGTCATGAAGAACGCCGACGGAAAAGAGGTATACTGCAACCAAATGGGCAAGTACGGCCGTTATGTCGGTACGCTGTTGCTCGACATGAAACCGGTGGAACAGCCTTGACGCTCTATTCGAAATAGAACGTCAGTACGATCATTTTAGACGAGGCGCCGTCTAACGATTCGGTAAACTTCCGCAGCGAACTGTCTATCAGGTCGCTGCGGTTCTTTTCTAGGATGTCGGCCAAGCCGAAACAGAACTTCAGTTCGGGAATAAGCTTGAAAAAGGGCAGATAGAAGTCGCATCCCATGCCCACTTCGAGGTAGCAGTCGAACGGCTTCAAGAGCAAAGCTTTCTGTTTTTTTGTCGTCAAATCCACCATGGGATTCACGCCGACGATAAAATAAGGGCGGTAATTGTTATAGCGCGGGGCGGCAAATTTCAAGTCGAGCGGCACGGAAATATAGGTCGACTTGATATTCTGCGTGCTGTCTTGTCCGGTCTTCTGTTCATGGAAAGAGACATGCTTCTGTCCGAAGTGCAGCGTGGGAATCAGACGCAACGACAAGTACGTGTTCAAGCGCATTTCGCCCAACACGCCTACACTGAATCCCGGACTGTAATTGTCCACGTCGGCATACCATTGTTCGCCGCTTGTCGGATCGATGTATCCGTTGTTCTTCAGCTCCAGATCCTGCATGTGTATGCCGATGAGAAAACCGTAGTGGAATCTCCGTTGGTCTATATATCGGCGAGACTGGAGTTTACGCTCCTGTG
>JAJPYK010000137.1:0-1821 GCA_021205005.1 Paraprevotella sp.
TTACTTTTTCAAAGTGCTTTTTGAATTATGACACACCCTCGTATTATCCGTGAGATTCCTGAAGTGACGGAGTGCTATAATATCTCGGGTAGCTATGATTATCTGCTTAAGATTCATGCACCTGATATGAAATATTATCAGGAATTCATCCTTAATGTTTTGGGTACGATAGAGAGTCTCGGTTCGCTGGAGTCCACTTTTGTGATGGACGAAGTCAAACATGTATATGGCATTCACCTTTGATTATATATGACCCGTCGGGGAAAACTGATAGTTATTAAATGTGAAAATAAAAGGTCTTTCCAATACTTATTTGTATATTCGCCACAGATAAGCTTCTTTTCGTTAGGTAGGGGGTTATCAGGAACTTAATTATGAAAAGATGATAAACATGAAATATAACCCCTTGTTGTTTCCTCGAAAAGCTAATCAAACTAACTTTTCGCTTTTTTTGTTGGCCATGCGTTTGTTCTTTGGAGCGATGTTGATGACTCACGGCTATGCCAAATTGATGAATTTCGTTTCGATGTCGGCTTCTTTTCCTGATCCTTTCGGAGTGGGGAGTCGTCTGTCTTTGATGTTGGCCATTTTCGGAGAATTGTTTTGTTCTGTAGCCTTTATTTTCGGTTTCCTCTATCGGTTGAGTATGTTGCCTATGATGGTGACGATGGCGACTGCTTTCTTTTTCGCACATCATGGGAGCGTGTCAGTGGGTGAGTTATCCTTTATTTACCTGGTTGTCTTTATACTGATGTATTTGGTGGGGCCTGGGAAATATTCCATAGATTATTGGATGACGGGAACAACCAAAAGAAGACGATGATTTAACTTTATAAAATAAGAAAGATGATGTTGATGACTACCACGCCTTTGGTGGAAGGCAAACGCATTGTGAAGTATCACGGTGTGGTGACGGGCGAGGCCATTATTGGTGCCAATGCCATACGAGATTTATTTGCCGGTCTGCGGGATTTTTTCGGAGGGCGTTCAGGTTCTTATGAAGAAGTCTTGCGAAAGGCGAAAGATACGGCTTTGCAAGAGATGGGGCAAGAGACCGAACGTTTGGGGGCCAATGCTGTAATCGGGATAGATTTGGATTATGAAACGGTGGGAGCGAACGGAAGCATGCTGATGGTGACTTGCAGCGGTACTGCGGTTTATATGGAATAAATTGGATGTGGTGCAGCCTCGCACTAAATCTTTTATATTTTGAATGATATACCGGGAGTATAGCTAAGAGAATAGACTACTTTTGTAACCGTAATCGTGTGACAAAATAAACTTAATGAGTCTATGAAAAAGCTTTTGATATTCGTGGGAGGATTATGGTTTGCTATGGGAGTTTGTGCAAACTCTCCGGCGGTAGTGGATGTATCGGTACCGAAAGGCGACGCTACGGTCGTGTTGCAGCAAGCCATAGCACGTGCGGCTTCTTATGGAGGGCGTTCTGTTCTTATTCGTTTACAGCAAGGTGACTATCACCTCTATCGTTCGTCTTCTTCCTTATACCTATATTATATATCAAAAACTGCTTCGGCCGAAGAAAATCCGGATCCGACGAAACATATCGGGATGTGGCTACGGGGAATGAAAAACATCACGATTGACGGAGGGGGTGCCCGGTTCGTGACGCATGGAGAGATGACGCCATTCGTCATAGACGGCTGTGAGAATGTGACCTTGAAAAATTTCACGTTGACAGCTGCCGATCCGTCTGTACCGGAAATGACGGTGTAGATTCGGATGATCGGTCGATTTCGGCACGGGTCACTTCGGGGTCATCTGATGCCCTTCAAGACGGTCGTTTTTCGGGGATTGGAG
>JAJPYK010000137.1:1831-2570 GCA_021205005.1 Paraprevotella sp.
TTCTCGGGCGGGATAGCTCAAGTTTTTTATCCGCAGACCAATGTAACCACTCGCTGTGAATCTCCGCTTACCGGCGTTGTGAAAGCTATTGAACTGGATAGCGGTTTGGTCCGTTTCAATTATGATCATGTGCCGGCGTTCAAGGTCGGAGAGGTTTATCAAATGCGCCATTCCATACGGAATGAAGTCTGTGGATTTATTCATCAAAGCAAGAATATACGTTTGGAGAATCTGAAGTTTCATTTTCTGGGAAACTTCGGAATCGTCGGACAGTACTCGGAGAATCTTACTTATGATCGCTTATATTGCGCTCCGGAGTGGGGAACGGGACGTACTTGCGCCGGTTTTGCGGATTTCATACAGATGTCCGGATGCAGAGGAAAAGTGCGTGTGCTCAATTCTTATTTTGAAGGCGCACAGGACGATCCTATCAACGTGCATGGTACGCATCTGAAAGTCGTGGAATATATGTCGGAACGCCAGGTCAAAGTGCGTTTCAAGCACAATCAATCTTATGGTTTCGAAGCCTTTTATAAAGGTGATGAAGTGGAGTTCGTGAACGCTCATTCTCTGTGCGCCCTACAGTCCGCCCGTGTGCGGGCGGCGGAACGTTTGGATAACTATGAGATCTTGTTGACTTTTGATCGTGCGGTAGAAGCTAACGTGAGGGAAGCCGACAATGTGTCGGTAGAGAATGTAACGTGGACGCCAGAGGTGGAAATACGGAATAATTATTTCT
>JAJPYK010000137.1:2580-7383 GCA_021205005.1 Paraprevotella sp.
ACACGCACGCCTACTCGTGGCGGTTTGGTGACTACTCTTCGTAAAGTCTTGATTGCCGATAATGTGTTTTATCGTTTACCCATGAGCGGCATATTGATTTCTGACGATGCCCGTAGCTGGTATGAATCCGGCCCCGTGCGCGACGTGACTATTCTGCATAATTCTTTTATTGAATGCGGTTCGCCGGCCATTGCCGTGTCTCCGGAGAACGATCGTTATGAAGGTGCAGTCCATCGTAACATCACGGTGGAAGCCAACCGGTTTCTTATTCGGCAAGGGGAAGCGGTGCACGCCTGTTCTACCGACGGTTTGACCATAGAAGGCAACTATATCTCCACTCCGAGAGGAGATGTACTCCAGCCGGAGAGTTTCTTCAAGGCGGAGAACTGTCGGCAGGTAACCATCCGTGAAAATCGTTGCGGTTCGTGTCTGCCTCAATTATAAATGTAAATGTAGGCATTCAGATAAGTACTCCACACGAGCCAAAGGAAATAGGGCGCGAAGCATCCAGCAGCCACTTTGTCTTTTTTGAGCGTGACGATCATATAATCCAACACGACGACATCGAGTATGAGAATGATGAGAAAGCTCCATAACGGTTGTCGGGCATAAAAGAACGCGATGTTCCAAAAGAGGTTCAAGCCGAGCTGTATCCACCATTCCCGTTTGGAAACTTTCAGAGGGCTATTCCAGATCCGTCCCAAAGAAATGCCCATTAAAATATAAAGGAGAATCCACACGATAGGGAATGCCGAGTCCAGAGGAGTGAGGGGAGACTGACGGAGAAAAGGATACCATTCCACTAATGCGCTTTTTTGAAGAAATGAAGCCGAAAAGCCGATGAACAGACATAGGACAATAGGCCAAAGATAGGGCATAAAACGTTTCATGTTCATGTTTGTTTTAGATGACTGAGGAAGTGAATCCTATTTGATTACGTGATGACCCGGTCGCCTCTTTCTTTAGCCAGAGTGCATTCGATGTCTTTCATTTCCTTGTAGTGTTTCATGATGCTCATGTATTCTTCCGGACGAGTCTGCATGTCCGGTTGGCGCAGTTTCAGCAGAATCTGTTTCAAATCCTCGTCCACGATGGCCAATTTAAAATCAGAGATCAGATGAGGCACCAAGTCGGCCAGGCGGTCTTCGTCGCTGGCTATCTTTTGATATTTCGAATGATATTTGCTTAATGGCACTTGATCTTCGCTCAGCCCGAAAGCCTGCATGCTCACGGCATTGTCGGGATGATTCAGAAAATAACGTTCGGCAACGAAGCCCTTTTCATGAATATGGTCCATCGCTTCTTGCAGAATACGCTTGTGAAGCGGGTTATGGAACAGGAGATTATCTTCCTGTAAGGCATAATGGATAAATTCTGCTACGCTTACGGGAACATCGTTGCCGTGTTCGTCTTCGGTATAACACATCGTTTTCTCACCATATCGTATCAATACCTGCACCAAGAGTTGCTCCTTACGGTAGAATAGCATCTCTTCCGTACCCGTACCGGGGATGTAAGTCAACGCGGAAGCTTGGGTTGCCGAAGCCGATGTCGAAGGAGGTGTAGACTGTTCCGCGGTCGGCAATGTCATGCCGGGATTCTCATCGGGTGTCGGAGGCTGCAAATGGCTTTCCGGCGTCGGAGCCGATTCGGATGGCATAGGTTGACGGCTCTGGTCCGGAGTCGGAGGTTGAGAGGCTCCGTCGGCCTGTGCGTTTTTCCTGTTGCGTTCGTTTTCGCGTTGTTTCTGTTTTTCTTCTTTTGCTTTGGCGATGTCGCTGGAGATGGCCGCTACGAGCGTACGTTCCTCCATATTCAGCATGCCGGCGGTTTCTTTGGTATACACCGATCGTGTGATATTGTCGGGAATCACAGATATGCTGTGTACGATGCTGTTGATGAGGCGTGACAGTTTGATGGGGTCTCCCTGCGCTTCGTGGAGCAGCAGATCGGTTTTGTACTTGATGAAGTCCACCTGATGCTCGTTCAGGTAAGCCTGGTATTCCGTGGCATTGTGCTTACGGGCGAAACTGTCGGGGTCGTCTCCGTCGGGCAGTAATAAGAGTTTCACGTTCATCCCCTCGGCCAGCAGCATGTCTATGCCTCGTTCGGAGGCTTTGATGCCGGCGGCATCCCCGTCGTAAAGCACGGTGATGTTGTCCGTGAAGCGGTGTATCATGCGGATTTGTTCGGAGGTCAGTGCCGTTCCCGAAGACGATACTACATTTTCCACACCCATTTGGTGCATGGAGATCACGTCCGTGTAGCCTTCCACCAAGAAACAGAGGTCGTGTTTGACAATGGCTTGTTTGGCCAGATAAAGTCCGTAAAGCTCTTTTTTCTTGGAATAAATGGCCGATTCGGGGGAGTTTTGGTATTTCACGTTGACGCCCTTGGTGGCGGCGTCCAACACGCGTCCGCCAAAGGCTACCACCTTACCGCTCAGGGTATGCACCGGAAATATGACACGTCCGTAAAAACGGTCTTGCAACTGTCCGTTCTCGCGTTTGTAGCAAAGACCGGTCGACAGCAGGAACTCTTCTTTATATCCTTTGGCTTTGGCTTCACGGGCACAAGCATCTTTTTGAGACTGACTGTAGCCCAATTGGAATTTCTTGATGATGTCGTCTCGGAAACCTCGCGAACGGAAGTAGGCCATACCGATGGCGCGTCCGTCCACCGTATTGTAGAGCTGGTCTTGAAAGAATGTGCAGGCCCATTCGTTGACGATGAACATGCTTTCGCGTTCGTCCTGGGCCTGTTTTTCTTCGTCTGTCAGTTCACGTTCCTTGATTTCTATATTGTATTTTCGGGCCAGATAGCGGAGGGCATCGGGATAAGAAAGTTGTTCGTGCTCCATGATGAAATGTACGGCATTTCCGCCCTTTCCGCATGCAAAACACTTGCAAAGTCCTTTTGACGGAGAGACCACGAACGAAGGCGTGCGGTCGTCATGGAAAGGACAAAGCCCTTTATAGTTGACTCCGGCTTTTCGCAGCGTCACGAAGTCCGACACCACATCCACGATCTGTGCGGCGTCCATGATCCGGTCTACGGTCGCTTTGTCTATCATCTTTTCATTCTCCTATAATAGTAGCCGTGATCGACCTGCGTCCTCCGTAGTCGCGAAATTCACAGAGATATATGCCTTGCCAGGTTCCCAGACGGAGCCGCCCGTTCGTAATGGGGATGTTCAGGCTGACGCCGGTCAGTACGCATTTGGCATGAGCCGGCATGTCGTCCGCACCTTCAAGAACGTGATTGTAGTAAGGTTCGTTTTCTTTCACCAGCCGGTCGTATATTCGGGCCATGTCCGAACGAACGTCGGGATCGGCATTTTCGTTAATGGAAAGTGCGCAACTGGTATGCCTTACGAACAAGTTGAGCAGTCCGGTACGGGGCAGAGGCGGCAATTGCCCGATGATTTCCTGTGTGACGAGATGGAAACCGCGCGGCCGTTCGCGTAGCATAAATTCTACTTGTTGAATCATGAATGCTTGGTTTTCTTTTAGGCAAAGTTACGCACAAAATCAGTATTTGCCGTGGCCGGCGGTGACTATTTGTGCTATTTTAGTACTCGTGTCGCGCACCAGCCTGCGCCGGATGAAGCATACGGACGTCCTGTTTTCGGCGGGGAAAACGGATTTTGCGGTCAAGCCTGATGGATGGTCATTTGCGGGAAGGGGAAGTCGATGCCCTGTTTATTAAACTCATCATAGATTTTCTTGTTCATTTCGAAATATACGTTCCAATATTCCTTGTTGGGCACCCAGACCCGGATGACGATGTTGACTCTGCTGGAATCTAATGTTTTCAGGGCAACAAATGGGGTCGGGGCTTTCAAGATGCGCCCGTCGGCATTGATAATCGACATGAGGACGCTTTTCACTTTGTCGAGATCTTCTCCGTAATCTACACCGATCACCCATTCGATGCGTCGGGTCTCCAGTCTGCTGTAATTGGTGATGACGCCGCTGCTCATGGCTCCATTGGGCACATAGACCATCTTGTTGTCTGCCGTGGTAATCAGGGTGTGCATGATTTGTATGGCTGTCACCGTCCCCGATATGTTCTGCGCCTCGATTAAGTCGCCCACTTTATAAGGCTTGAAAAAGAGGATAAGCAATCCGCCGGCGAAGTTCTGTAAATTGCCGGAAAGTGCCATGCCGATGGCTACGCCGGCCGATGCCAGCAATGCGGCAAAAGAGGTCGTGTTGATGCCTAATGCGCCGACTACCGATACGATCAGCAGGATATTAAGCAGGATGCTGACTAAACTTTTCAAGAAAGTCTGCACGCTGATTTCCACTTTCCTTCGGGAAAGCATGTTGCTCATCACGCGTTGAAGAAGGGAAATCAAGAAACGCCCTACGATGTATACGATAATGGCGATCAGGATGTTCTTTCCCGCTGCAATGCAGAGGTCGATGAGTTTCTCGATAATCTGGTCCGCATGTCCGGAGCTGATGGCGGCCACCACTTCTTTGGCCACGTTGGTACTGTCTTTAACCGCTTGTAAGAATTGTATCATATCATTATAAAGGTTTAGTGTCGGAAAATATAAGCAGTCTGCAAAATGATGACAAAGATACGATTTTTTTCTGAGTAGGCATGAAAAATCAACGTCCTTTTTCTTCTTTTTGTTGATGCGTGATTTTCGTATTCGTACCCTTGCTCGTAATTTTTCCTGTGGGGATGATTCTCGGCCTTTAGGCATTCGACGTTTTGTCGTGAACAGGGGCATGTTTTCTCATTGGGCGGAAGCTACCGGCAGGAGATCTGCGGACGAAATAGAACGGTGTG
>JAJPYK010000195.1 GCA_021205005.1 Paraprevotella sp.
TTTATGTTTTTAATATAAGCTTTTGCAAAAATACAAAATAAAATGCTTACGGAAATAGGTTTAGATAGCACAACGATTGATGTGAAAGGTTTTTTTCTAATAAATTAGGTTTTCCGTCGTTTACATGCAGATTGGCGGAATAAAAAAGAGGAAAGAAGCGGTTATTCAAATTCTTTTTTGCATTTTTGCATTATAAAATGAGAGATATGTTGAACTTGGATGAATTTTACAGGGCGAGGTATGTTTTGAGTCAAGTCGTCCGCCGTACAGATTTGATTTATGCACCCGGAATTAATCCGATGAGTGAAGTCTACTTGAAACCTGAAAATTTACAAGTAACGGGATCTTTCAAATTGCGGGGCGCATGCTATAAAATATCTCAATTGACTGAGGAGGAGAAAAAGAAAGGCGTCATTGCCTGTTCTGCCGGCAATCATGCGCAAGGAGTGGCTTTGGGGGCGGCAAAGCAAGGCATCAAGGCTCTGATTTGTTTGCCGGAGGGCGCTCCGATCAGTAAGGTAGAGGCTACGCGTCGTTTAGGAGCTGAAATCTGTTTAGTGCCCGGTGTTTATGACGATGCCTATAAACGCGCCTTGGAGTTGCGTGATGAAATCGGCGATACTTTTATCCATCCCTTCGATGATGAACGGGTCATTGCAGGACAAGGAACCATCGGACTGGAATTGATAGAGCAGTTGCCTGATATGGATATCGTAATCGTACCGATCGGAGGCGGCGGACTGGCGAGCTGTATTGCGTTTGCCATAAAGACATTAAATCCTAAAATCAAGGTTTATGGTGTACAGGCTACCGGTGCGCCCAGCATGATGCAAAGTTTGGAACATCATCATATCGAACGTTTGGCTTCCGTTTCGACGATAGCCGACGGCATAGCGGTGAAAGAACCCGGGGAACTGACCTATCAATTATGCCAAAACTATCTGGATGGAATTGTGACGGTGACAGAAGATGAAATATGTGCCGCTATTTTAGCTCTCACGGAGCAACACAAGTTGATTGCGGAAGGTGCCGGAGCGGTTAGCGTTGCAGCGGCTATGTTCGACAAAATTCCCATGAAAGGGAAAAAGACGGTCTGCGTGGTGAGCGGCGGAAATATAGACGTGACGATTTTGAGTCGTGTGATCAACAGAGGACTTTCCAAAAGCGGACGTATCTTCACGTTCTGTGTGTAATTGGATGATAAGCCGGGACAGTTGTTTGTGGTCAGTCAGATCGTAGCCTCGGTGGGGGCTAACATCATCAGTGTGTATCATGAACGGAACGATGACACATCAAATGTCACGGCTTGCTGGTTGCGCGTTCAGGTGGAGACACGCAATGCCGAACATGTGAAAGAACTTAAAATCGCATTGAAGAATGCGGGTTTGAAACTTATATGAATTTAAAAGAACAGTTATGAAGGCTTTACACACAAATGGAGCGCCTGCGGCTATAGGTCCCTACAGTCAGGCTATTGAGGTCAACGGATTCGTTTTTGCGTCGGGACAGATTCCCATAGATCCGGCCACCGGTGAATTTGTAGAAGGAGGAATCAAGGAACAAACCCGTCAGGCGTTAATTAACGCATCGCATATCATGGCCGAAGCCGGTATAGACTTGTCCCATGTGGTCAAGACTACGGTTTATTTGTCCGATATGGATAACTTTGCCGCTATGAACGAAGTCTACTCTACTTTCTTTGAGAAACCTTATCCAGCACGTTCGGCTGTGGCCGTGAAGACACTGCCCAAAGGTGCACTCGTGGAAGTGGAATGTATTGCAGCCATATAAAGGTGTAGAGGAATGTATAGGTTCCTATAACAAAGCGTGAAAGGTGTCACATGCCTGCCGAATGCAGACGAACGAAGACGCCGTTCACGCTTTTTTTTTCACTATTTTCAGCCCGCGGATAATGCAGTCTTGTCCGAAGCGTCGTTTGCATGCCGTTCCAGACGGATGCGCGGTCAATTAAAGACGTTCCACGAAATTCCGAAATGAATGTTCAACGGATTGATTGGGTAGTGGGGAACAAGGAAAGCGTTCCGATTGCCGGTCCCTTCATTCACGTGATTGACGTCGACGTAGAAACGACAATGTTTCAGATGGAAATTGACGTAGACGTTGCAGATGGGATAATTGCCCAATTTGATCCGAGTTTCTGGCGACTGCACGGTGAACTGTTGGATGATGGGTGCATAGTCGGGAGCGTAATACGAAGTAAAGAATCTCGCGTCTCCACCCAATTGTACGCGTAATACTTTGGCAATACGGAATACAATGTACAGGTTGCTGTAAGCCGAGATGTCGGGTAGGGGAAGCACATCCTGATTGCTGGTCTTTTGATAAGCCACTTCGTTTTCCCAATGCAATATACCGAATTTAAAGTCCTGATTGAGTTTGGCCATGAATACTTGTACACTATTATTAGACTGCTTCACGGATATGCGGTTGCTGTATCCTGCGAACTTGCCTTCATCATTATTATAGGCCACTTTATCTGTGGCAAAATAAGCATAGTTCTTGACGTTCTCCTCGCCTACAGTCAGTGCCGTCCGTGTGCGTTTGATCGAAAGCGTACCTTCCACTCTCGTACGGAATTCCTTGTTCAGGGCGTTATCCCACCATGCGAACTGAGAATGATAGTTACGCATGTAGAAACTGGGATTCAGGTTCTTGACGAAAGCGTGTGCGGCCAATTGTACCGTGTCCTTAAACAAAGGGAAGTTCAAGTCTGCTTTGCCGTCTACTTCAAATTGTCCCAGGTCTGCACCAAGAAGCACTACTTCGCCCGTCACGTCATAGTGTAAGGTATGTCCTTCGCGCTTGCTCAATTGTCCGCCTACGGAGATGTTATTTTCCGAATAATTCCGCATGATCTTGTTTCCGCCGAACAGATCGGGCATGGTGTAATGGCGGTATTCATGCGAAGCAAAGGCTGTTAATCCGGCTTTTGCCCATTTGTTGAATCCTTCGCGCAGGGCGATGCCGAAAGTGTTCTTAATGGAGTAGACGCGTGTGCGGTCGCTCATATTATTCTGATCTCCGTAGAAGAGATCGGCGTAATAGTTATCCGGCGTATCATAAGAATACACCGTATGCTTGGCATTGCGGATGCGTAAGGTATGTATGAAACTGGTTACCGGAACAAAGACCTGTACGTTCATGTCTTGTTTGGCCATGTAGTCGTTGCGCAGCGAATCCATGACGGCATGCTGATAAGCCGTATCAGCTTTCTGATACACCTGTTGCAGGCTGTCGCGCAATCCGATAAGCAATACGGAGTCCGACGGCATGACCGGGCGCAGGGAGTCGGGGATTTCAATGTCTTTGTAGAAACCTACGTTATAACGATGGGTCAGAAAATACGTCTGATCCTCGTTCCGGTTCCAGTTTTTAGAAAGTACCGTAGGAATATCGCGCGAACCGTATGAACGGGTGAAATCTTCGGGATGGGTGATATAGATGTCGTCTTCTATACCGCCGTTTTCTCCGATTCGCATGTGGTTCACGCTGATCCAGGCGTGCATATCGTAATGGTCGCCCAGGTAGTAACCGTAGAGAGAACCGTTGAACAGCGATGTAGCCTGATTATTGTAATATCCGCGTCCGTAGAGGTAGTCTATCTTGAATCCGATGCCTGCAATTTTATTGATGTTACTGGCAAAGTAAATCCGCAAGCGGTCTTCGCCGTCTTGTTTGTTGCCGCAAGAGTAATAGGCCAGATTGGTGATCGGACTTAACGTGTTGGTAAACAGAAAGTCGCTGACCGGCGTGTAGACATAGTCGAACGGGTCGGCGAAAATGAAGTTACTATAAGGTTTCCGATCCATGAAGAGGCGCGACAAACGCGGCGCACCCAGATTGCCGAGAAAGTTATATTGTCCCGTAGGTCCCGCCGTGAGATTGAAATTCTGAAAGTTATTGGGAATCGTATCGAATTCCGCCGGCGTCATGTTGCCAAACCGTTCGTCGATTTTCCAGGCATGCAGGCCGATAGGAATGATGAGGTCCTCGGTTTGTGTGGTGTCGCGTCCCCATACATAACTATCGTTGCCGTTCGTGATGGGGTTGCCATACTCATCTACGGGAATAGGGTTGCCGTAAGCGTCCAGCGGACGTCCGTTGGCATCGGTGCCGTAGACCTGATTGCCGACAGGGACCTGTGCCTTGACCGTATAAGACATACACAGACAGAGATATAGGATAAATGCAAACGTTCGTTTCATAACGGGTGCAAAGATAGCAAGAAAATAGAAAAAGGAATGTATTTCTGTTTTAGAAACACATTCCTTTAAGCTTTTTTCTCGGGCATGGCCCGCAGATACCGTTTACTGTGCTGCGGCAATGATTTCCATACCTTTGCGCAGGGCCGCCTCGTTCATCGGAATCAGGTGGTGGTGGCGTTCAGGCAATGTCTTGCGCAGTGCGTGGATCACATCGTCGATCTGTACCAGCGGACGTACTTTCAGCAGTCCGCCCAACACGATCATGTTAAATGCCTTAGCAGCTTTCATTTCGGCTGCCGCGTCCATAGCATCTATTCGGTAGATCGTGATGTCCTTGCGCGAAGGAGGCGTGCTGATGCCGTATCCGTCATAAATCAATGTTCCGCCCGGCTTGATGGTATGCTCGAATTTCTCCAGTGAAGGCTGGTTCAGGATGACAGCCGTATCGTACATACTCAGAATGGGCGACGATATTTTGGTATCGCTGACAATCACAGTGACATTGGCCGTTCCTCCGCGTTGTTCCGGGCCATAGGAAGGCATCCAAGTGACTTCCTTGCCTTCGACCAGGGCGGCATAGGCTAAAATCTTTCCCATCGAAAGCACGCCTTGTCCGCCAAATCCGGCTATGATGATTTCTTCTTTCATGACTTTTGTATGAATTTAGTGTGAATCCGTTTCTGCGGCGGTCGTATCTTTCAGGTCGCCGAGCGGATAATACTTGAACATGTTTTCTTCCATCCATTGATTGGACTGTTCCGGAGTGAGTTTCCAGCCGGCGTTGCAGGTGGAAACCACTTCCACCAGGCTGGAACCTTTTCCCGTCATACAGTTCTCGAATGCCTTGCGGATGGCTTTTTTGGCCTTTCGTATGGCAGCTACGGTATGTACGGACTGGCGCGTCACGTAACATGTACCTTCCAGCGTGGCCGCGATTTCCGTGAACTTCAACGGATAGCCGTGCAGGTCGGCTTCACGGCCGTAGGGGCAAGTCGCCGTTTTCATGCCCATCAAGGTAGTGGGGGCCATTTGTCCTCCCGTCATTCCATAGATGGCATTGTTGATGAAAATCACAGCGATATGCTCGCCGCGGTTCAGGGCGTGGATGCTTTCTGCCGTACCGATACAGGCTAAGTCGCCGTCGCCTTGATAAGTGAATACCAGGCGGTCGGGCCATAAACGTTTGATGGCACTGGCCACGGCCGGTGCACGCCCGTGAGCCGCTTCCACCCAATCCACGTCGATGTAGTTATAGGCAAACACGGCACAGCCTACCGGCGATATGGCCACGGTTTTGTCCTCCAGGCCCATTTCCTCGATGATTTCCGCTATCAATTTATGTACCACGCCATGGCTGCATCCCGGACAATAGTGCATCGGGGTGTCATTGAGCAGCGTGGGTTTCTTATAGACCAGGTTTTCCGGTCGTATGATCTCTTCTTCAGTCATAGTTCTCTAACGGATTAAAACAGGAAACGCAAAAAGAATTCGATGATTTTGAAACACATGCCGACTCCGATGACGGCCATGCCCGTAAGATGGCGGTCGGGCCATGTGAAATAGAGTACGACTCCCGCTACGGCACATATCAGGAAAATGACATTCAGTACGTTGCGTACTTTGTCCACGGATATTCCCTTTCGTTTCGCGCGTTCTTTGTTTACGGTTTCTTCTACCAGTTTTTCGATATCTTCACGATCCATGCGATTTTATTTTATGAGTTGTTCTTTCAGGGCCTGAATGACTTCGTCGGGAGCAGGCACCACACCTCCCATACGGCCATAGTGGGCTACCGGCGTCTGTCCGTTCGTAGCCAACAGGATGTCCTGTACCATTTGACCGGCGTTGATTTCAAAGCTCAGAATACCTTTTACTTGCCGGCTCAGACGGCTGACTTCTTTCGAGGGGAAAGGCCAGAGGGTGATGGGACGCAGCATGCCAACCTTGATGCCATCCTCGCGGCACATTTCGATGACTTTCTGTCCGATTCGGGCCGCCGAACCGAAAGCCACGATGAGATATTCGGCATCGTCGCACAATATGGACTCAAAACGCACCTCTTTCTCTTTGATCTCCTTGTACTTGGCTTGTAATTGCACGTTCTTGTTTTACATGCTTACACAATCCAGGTCGAGCGAGGTCAATACGTTCGGTTTGCGTCCTTTGCTTCGTCCCATGGCTGCCCACGGACATTCCTGTCGGATTTCTTCTTCCGTGCGGCGGGGCTTGAACGGAGGCAATACGAGTTTTTCCATCATTTGTCCGATCACACCGTCGCTCAGAATCATGGCCGGATTGCGGTATTTGAAAGACAGCTCGAAAGCCAAACCCACGAAATCAGCCATTTCCTGCACCGAAGCCGGGGCCAATACGATGACATTATAGTCTCCGTTTCCGCCCCCGCGGGTAGCCTGGAAATAATCAGACTGGCTCGGTTGTATGGTACTTAATCCCGGTCCGCCGCGCTGTACATTGACGATCAGTCCCGGAATTTCCGCTCCGGCCATATATGCGAAGCCTTCCTGCATCAGCGCCACGCCCGGGCTCGAAGAAGAAGTCATGCTCCGTTTTCCGGCAGCTCCCGCGCGGTATACCATATTGATGTCGGCCACTTCACTTTCGGCCTGCAACACGACCCTACCGATCGTGTCCCAAGCATTTGCAAAAGCCAACGTTTCCAACACCTCCGACTGGGGGGTGATGGGGTAACCGAAATAACCGTCGCACCCGCAGCGTATGGCGGCATGGGCGATGGCCTCGTTACCTTTCATTAATACAATTTCTTGTTCTGCCATGTTTATTCTTCCTTTTTTCTATATACGGTGAGACATCCGTCGGGACACACAATCGCGCATGAACTGCACCCATTGCATATCTCTTTCCGGATTTGTTCGGCATAATGATATCCCTTCTTATTCACCTGTTTGTCCGTAAGCGCCAGAATGTGCAGCGGACAAGCCACCACACACAAGTTGCAACCTTTACAGCGTTCTTGGTCTACTACGATTACACCTTTGAATTTCGCCATGATATTTAATTATAAAAATCTGTTTTATTAAGGGATATAATAATCTTTGTGATAAAACTCTATGATGTTCATCAGCATTTGATGGGCCTCTGCCGCCGGAC
>JAJPYK010000026.1:0-662 GCA_021205005.1 Paraprevotella sp.
ATGGTCAGGTCCCTTTTTTGTACCTTCAATCAGACACACTCAAAGAAACAGTATCAATGGACCAAATTACTTTCTGCACTTTAGCATCTGTATTCTGATTATAATCTTTATTTACAATTAGGCGAAGAGGAGACTTTTGTCCTTTTCGTATTTCAGATTTATACAGAGCATTAAAAACCAGTGAATTATGAAAATGGAATCGTAGAAAGGAGATCACCGTTCCGATATGCGGAGATATTTTTATCTTTATGCGCAGAAAAATATTTTTTTCTCCGCACAAAAATATTTCATCCGGCGCAAAATGTTTCCCGTGAAATGCGGAAAAGAAATATTATTTGACAACTACGGCCGATTTTTCCCTCCTCCGTCAGAAAAAAAAGGAATCAGTATTCGATCAGAGCCATCGTGGCTTTGCCGTAATAGTCCACGCAGATACTTATCATGTAGCAACTGGCATCGTCGGGGATACATACGGTGGCATCGAATTTGCATTCCTCGTTGTCTGCATCACTGAATTCCATGTTCGACAGAATGGCCTGACTCAGGACTTCGGCCGGAACGAGTTCGGTGAAACTTTTTTTGCTGTAATCGCGCGAGAAAAGACATTCCTTTCCTTTATATACGCAGATGTGGATCACATTGTCGTAATATACGTTTTCTAC
>JAJPYK010000026.1:672-7339 GCA_021205005.1 Paraprevotella sp.
TCTGTATAGATCTTCTTGTAGACCTTTTTCCGCGAAGGATTGACGTATTCGTAACAATGGTATAGCTCTCCATCGTGTAACACCACCGTATCTTTCTTCACTACTTCGTTATAGGTCAGTGTCGTAGCGCCTTTATGGGTAAAATAAAGACTGTCGTTAGGATCTTCCGAGCGCACGAGTTTTACGATTTCTCCTGTGGAAGAGTGGAAATCAAAGATATGTGGTCCCCTTTTGTCTATGGGATAGGCTACGGTGTCTCCTCCGATCAGGTAGAGCGTGTCCTTCCAGATATAGAAACGCACCGGTACGTTCGTCGTATCGGGATAGTAAATACTGTCTCCTTTGGCATAAAAGGCCACTGTTTCCGTTTCCTCATCTGTCCAGATTCCTTGCAGGGCCTGTTTGGCTTTCAGGTCTTCCGGTTGTGGAACATCCTTTTCCGCGGTTTCTTTATGGTTCTTCCCGCAGCCGCCGACGATCAGAGGGCGACAGCGTATCACCCCCCACAGGATATTAGGTAAGAGTTTCATTACTTACCGATGCAATGGTATTCAAATCCGACTTCACTGATTTCGCCGGCGTCATACAGGTTGCGTCCGTCGATGAGAAGGGGCCGGCGCATGGCCTTCTTCAGCACACCCCATGCCGGCAATCGGAATTCTTTCCATTCGGTGACCAGCAACAGGGCGTCGGCGTCCAATACGGCGTCATACATGTCGCGTGCATAGCTCACGGCGTCTCCTATACGCCGGCGGCATTCGTTCATGGCCTCGGGATCGTAGACGCGGACGGTGCATCCGGCTTTGAGCAGTTTATCTATCAAGACGAGCGAGGGGGCCTCGCGCATGTCGTCGGTTTCGGGTTTGAAAGCCAGCCCCCACAACGTAACGGCCTTGCCCGAGAATTCATGCTGCCAAAGTGTGTCGAGTTTGTCGAACAAGATGGATTTCTGCCGTTCGTTCACGGCTTCTACGGCTTTCAGAACGCCCATTTCATAACCGTTCTGCTCGGCTGTCTTGATCAGAGCCTTGACGTCCTTGGGGAAACATGAACCGCCGTATCCGCATCCTGCATATAAAAATTTACGTCCGATACGGGTGTCCGTTCCTATGCCGTGGCGGACCATATTGACGTCGGCCCCCACCTTTTCGCACAGGTTGGCGATGTCGTTCATGAACGAGATGCGGGTGGCCAGCATGGAGTTGGCAGCATATTTGGTCATCTCAGCCGACGGAATATCCATGAATATCACCCGGAAATTATTAATAAGGAAAGGCTTGTAGAGTTTGGTCATCAGTTCTTTCGCCTTTTCCGATTCCACACCTACCACCACGCGGTCGGGGCTCATGAAATCGTTGATGGCATTGCCTTCTTTAAGAAATTCCGGATTGGAAGCGACATCGAACGGGATGTCGAGTCCGCGCTTGTCCAATTCCTCGCGTATGGCATGACGAACTTTTTTCGCCGTACCGACCGGTACGGTACTCTTGGTGACAATAAGCTTATAATCAGTCATGTATTTTCCTATAGTTCGAGCAACTTGTAAGACATACTTCCGGTCGGCGCTGCCATCTTCGTCGGGCGGTGTCCCCACTGCGCTAAAGACAACCTCCACTTGGTCGAGCACGCTTTCGAGCGATGTGGTGAAGTTCAGCCGGCCTGCGTTTTGGTTTTTCAGAACCAACTCTTTCAGTCCCGGCTCATAGATGGGTATTTCTCCTTTTTCGAGTTTATCTATTTTCTCTTGGTCGACGTCCACGCAAGTGACATTCACTCCTATCTCAGCAAAACATGCACCGGTTACTAAACCTACGTAACCACTGCCTACAATCGCTATATTCATATACTTGTTGATATAAACTAGGGCAAAGGTAATGAAAAATAGTTTTTTCGACAATATGAAAGTAAATAGTTGATAACTTTTTCTGCAAAAATTAGCATTGTCCGCAGAAAAACTTTAATTTTGTAGTGTGAAAGAGCTTGTAAAACATATTGAGATATTATTGCTGGATAACGACTGTGTGGTCGTTCCGCAGATAGGAGGGTTTGTAACTTGTAATGTTCCGGTGAAATACATTGAAGAAGAAATGCTGTTTCTTCCTCCGATACGCACCGTAGGATTCAACGAACATCTGAAAGCGGACGACGGGCTCCTGATGAAGTCTTATATGGATGCCTATCGCTGTACGGAGCCGGAAGCCAGAAAAATGTTGGGCGAACAGATCCGGGACATGCAGCAGGAATTATGGGAATGCGGCTCTTATGACTTGGGTAGCATCGGCGTACTGACGTTGGACGAACGGAATAATATCCTGTTTTCGCCCTGTCAGTCGGGTACCGTGTGCCCGGCTTATTACGGATTGGATGCCTTGCTTTTCGCTCCTTTGACGGAAGAACGGACGGAGACGGTCGAGGCGTCGCAGGAGGAAGTGCGCGAAGCTCCGGTAGAAGCCCGAAAGGTCATAGAATCCCCGAAAGAGACAAAAGAATATACGATACGTCTGAAAAAGGTTTGGCTTCAGAATATTGCGGCCGTAGCGGCTGTGGTGTTGCTTTTCTTCCTCATCTCTCCTGATGCTAAAAATACAGGATATGCTTCGGTCGGACAAACCGAATTTGCCCGGTTGGCATGGCTTCCTTCTGTATCGGAAAGCTCTCTTTCGCAAATGGATCACTCCATTCCGGAGGGCATAACGGGGGCTACGGTAGTGCCTCCCGCCAAAAAGAAAAAAGAAAAGGACGTGCCGGTCGATACGACCGATACGGGAAAGAAAAAGGAAGATACGGCGAAAAAAGACAGTTTTTGTATTGTGGTGGCCAGTTCCATCACGGAAAAGAATGCAGAAAACTATGTAGCGCATTTACATGAGAACGGATATAAAGAGGCTGAAGTATACAAGAAGGGCAAGATGGTTCGTGTGATCTTTCCCGGCTTTGCTTCCGAATCCGAAGCGTATGCCAAAATGAATACGCTCAATCGGTCGGAGGAGTTTGCTTCTGCGTGGGTGTATCAGCTTAAGTAACCGAAAGAAAATGAAAAGAGTCCGCTGTCCGAAATGTGACAATTACATTACTTTTGATGAAACCAAATACGAAGACGGGCAGTCGCTTGTTTTCGAGTGTGAAGCTTGTCACAAACAGTTTGCCATCCGGATCGGGAAAGCTAAACTGCGTGTTCCGCAAAAAGAAGAACAGCTTGACGAAAATGAAAATCAGCTGGCATACGGCAGTGTGGTGGTTGTCGAGAACAAATTTCACTATAAACAAGTACTTCCGTTGAAAATGGGAGACAATGTGATCGGACGTTACGTGAGAGGCACTTCCATTTCCATGCCGATTGAAACCAACGATCCCAGCGTAGACACCAAGCATTGCATCATCCACGTCAAGCGGGACAAAAACGGGCGTTTGGCGTATATCCTGCGTGATGCACCGAGCAATACGGGCACTTTCTATATGAACGACATCCTGACGGATTATGATCGGGTGAAACTGGAAGACGGTGCGATTATCACGATCGGTGCTACGACTTTGATCTTGCGTACCGCGCAAGAGAATACAAGCTTATAATGTTTTTATACTTTATGTTTTTATGCAACCGGAAATGAGTAGAATGGTTGCCACTACCCTTTCTATTTTTGAAAAACAAGTGGCACAGACCTTGGATTTATTGGACGGAGGAGCTACCATTCCCTTTATCAGTCGTTACCGCAAAGAGGCTACGGGCGGATTGGACGAAGTACAGATTGGCGAAATCAAACGGGTTTATGACAAACTGACAGAAACCGGCAAACGGAAAGAAACGATCCTGTCTTCCATTGACGCGCAAGGAAAGCTGACGGAGGGACTGAAACAACGGATCGAGGCTGTGTGGGTCGCCACTGAACTGGAAGATATTTATTTGCCTTATAAGCCGAAAAAACGTACGAGGGCGGAGATTGCCCGCCAAAAAGGTTTGGAACCGTTGGCCTTGCTTATCGGTATGCAACTGGAGTCCAATGTCCGCAAGGCTGCTGCCCGATATGTAAACGATCAGGTGAAGGATGAGAACGAAGCCTTGGCCGGCGCTTCGGATATACTGGCCGAACAATATAACGAAAATGAACGTTGTCGCAACATCGTGCGTCAGCAGTTTCGGCGTGGAGCCGTCATCACCTCCAAAGTGGTGAAAGGTAAGGAGGACGAAGGCATGAAGTACAGGGATTATTTTGACTTTAGCGAGCCCCTGAGGAAATGCTCGTCCCATCGTTTGTTGGCCCTGAGGAGAGGCGAAGCCGAGGGCATACTGAAAGTAAGTATATCTCCAGAAGACGAGGTTTGCATGGAGAGTTGGGCCCGTGTCGTCGTAAAAGGAAATAATGAAAGCGCTAAAATTGTAAGAAATGCGATTTCAGATAGTTATAAACGTCTGATTAAACCATCCATCGAAACTGAATTTGCAACGTCCTCCAAGCAGGGAGCCGATGACGAAGCCATACGGGTGTTTGCGCAAAATCTGCATCAATTGCTATTGGCTCCGCCTTTGGGGCAGAAGCGTGTCTTGGGCATCGATCCTGGATTCCGCACGGGATGTAAGGTGGTTTGTTTGGATGCACAAGGCAATCTGCTTCATAATGAGGCCATTTATCTTCATCCTCCGCGTAATGAATATGCCCAGGCCCAGCGTAAGTTACAAAAGTTAGTGGAGCAATATGACATACAGGCCATCGCCATCGGCAACGGAACGGAAAGTCGGGAAACGGAGAGTTTCGTGCAATCTGTGCGGTTTGACCGTACAGTAGAAGCCTTTGTGGTCAGCGAAGACGGGGCTTCTATTTATTCTGCGTCGAAAGTGGCGCGGGATGAGTTTCCGGATTATGACGTTACGGTGCGCGGTGCCGTCTCCATTGGACGCAGACTGATGGATCCGTTGGCGGAACTGGTCAAGATTGATCCGAAATCCATCGGTGTGGGACAATATCAGCACGATGTGGACCAAACCAAACTGAAAGAGACGTTGAACCGCACTGTCGAGTCATGTGTAAATGCCGTAGGCGTCAACTTGAATACAGCCAGCAAGCAGTTGCTCACTTACGTATCGGGGCTCGGTCCTCAGTTGGCTCAGAATATCGTGGAATATCGTGCGGAAAACGGCCCTTTCCCTACCCGCTCCGCTTTGATGAAGGTGCATCGCATGGGGGCTAAGGCCTTTGAACAATGTGCCGGTTTTTCACGTATTACCCACGGGAAGAATCCGTTGGACAATACGGCCGTACATCCCGAACGTTATGCGCTGGTCGAGCGTATGGCACGAGACGCGGGCGTTTCTGTGACAGATTTGATAAGCTCTAAAGAACTCCGCCTGCGTATTCCTTTGGAACGTTACGTCACGGACGACTGTGGCATGCCCACGTTAAACGACATCATGAGTGAGTTGGATAAACCCGGACGGGATCCGCGCAGTAGAATCCCGGCTTTTGCTTTCGCCCCCAATGTGCGTACAATGGGCGATTTGCAGGAAGGAATGGTGCTGCCTGGTATCATATCCAATATTACGAACTTCGGTTGTTTCGTCGATATAGGCGTACATGAGAAGGGATTGGTGCATATATCACAATTGGCCGATCGTTATGTGAGCGATCCTAACGAGATTGTCTCTATCCATCAGCAAGTCAAAGTGAAGGTGCTGCAAGTCGATCGCGAACGGAAACGAATTGCATTAACACTTAAAATCTAATAACATATGCGATATAAGATTCTGGTTTTAGATTTGGATGGTACATTGACCAACAAGAAGAAAGAAATCACGCCTCATACGCGCGAGACTCTGATACGGGCACAGGAACGTGGATTAAAAGTGGTATTGGCTTCCGGACGTCCGACGTACGGTATTGTCCCGTTGGCTGAAGAATTGCGTTTGGGGGATTTCGAAGGTTATATTCTGTCGTACAATGGCGGTCAGATCATTGACTGGACCACAAAAAAGAGAATATATGAGAACGTACTCGATCCTGAGATTTATCCCTATTTATATGATTGTGCGCGCTCGAATGGCTTCCTTATACTGAGTTATAAGGACGAGTATATCATATCGGAAGATTCCGGTAATCCTTATGTGCTGCATGAGGCGTTTCTCAACAGGATGGGGAGCATTACTGTGCCAAACTTTTTAGATGTGATCAACTTCCCCGTCCCTAAATGTCTGATTGTGGGCGATCCTTCTCCTCTGTCCCGATTGGAGTCGGAGATGAAGCACGAATTGGAGGGGCGGATGAATGTTTTTCGGTCTGAACCATTCTTTTTGGAATTGGTACCTAAAGGCCTCGACAAAGCCCGGAGTTTGGATGTTTTGTTGCATGAACTGGGGATGACGCCCGAAGAGATGATTGCTGTGGAAGACGGATTCAATGACCTCTCTATGATTAAATTTGCCGGTTTAGGCGTCGCTATGGCTAATGCTCAAGAGGTAGTCCGGCATGAAGCGAACTATATCACGCTTTCGAATGAAGAAGACGGCGTAGCTGCAGTGGTAGATAAATTCTGTCTGTCGGATAAGGACTAACCCGTTGTTTTTAGAGAAACGTCCGATGAAAGAATGTATCGTATGAACTTTCCTTTATTATTTGTATAGGAAGGGATATCCAATGTAAAGAAAGGCTAGAGGAAGGGGTAAACTTTATAGCTTAGT
>JAJPYK010000027.1 GCA_021205005.1 Paraprevotella sp.
CTTATCGGGTTTTATTAATTTCGCGTCGGATTCAGAATGACACCGACCTTGAACCACCGTTATTCAGGACAAAAAGGTAAAGGCATCCCAATGATCCGGCATACGAGTATCTGCAAGATATCGTTCTTGTGGGTTCTCCATTATCTGACATTCGAGAAGCAAAATTGAGACGCCCCGACATGATACGAAAAGTTTTATTTCTGACAGGGCTTCTTGCCATCGGTTTCTCTCCAAAATCCGCAGCGCAAGAGGTGGCATTGAAAACCAACAGTCTGTATTGGCTTGCAACGACGCCGAACCTCGGGTTAGAAGTGGCATTGAGCCGTAAAACTACATTAGACCTATCCGCTGCCTATAATCCTTGGACCTTCCGATACGACAAGAAAATGAGATTCTGGTTGGCGCAACCGGAAATCCGCTATTGGTTTTGCGGAAAGTTCGACCGACATTTCATAGGACTGCATCTGCACGGCGCGCAATTTTTCGGCGGCTTCAAAGACAAACGGTATGACGGTTATCTTGCCGGAGGAGGTTTCACCTACGGATATGACAAGATCATTTCGCGCCATTGGAACCTGGAAGCGGCCATAGGCATCGGATATGCCCGATTGTGGTACAAGGAAAGTCCCCGCATCCCGTGCATCAAATGCTATGAGAACAAGCACAAGGATTATTTCGGTCCGACAAAGATATCACTCACCTTAGCTTATGTCTTCTAAAAAACCAACCCATAACGGAAAAAAGAAAAATGAGACTTATACATTGCATACGGACAGGATGTATCATGCTCTTGACATCGCTACTCGCCTCGTGTATACGAGACGACATACAGCCCTGTCCCGCGTTACAGGTAAACATAGCAGTGAATGACAAAAACTATTTCAATGTGGACAAAGTGACATTGGATGAAAAACTGTCCGAAAACTAGCCGTTGCGTGAATACGTACCCACACTCTACTACCGGCTGAGGTTATTGGAAAAAGACGGAACAAGCCGGACAGTAGCGGAAAAATGCGTATTTCCGGTCGAGGACGACGAAAAGGAATATTCCGTGAAGTTTGATGAGAGCCTGCCGCACGGTACTTATGTGCTCACAGTATGGGGCGGATTGAAAAACCTCGACCCGTTGAACGAAGACCGTACCGCCATCTCTTTTCATCCCGGATATGACGAGGGTACGGATGTATATGTGTCAAACGACACCTTGATATACGATGCGTATCACTACACCTATACTACGGAACTGGAACGGACAAAAGGGAAACTGATCATTGAAGTGACCGATCTCCCCCAAGCCGTATGCAGTTCAGAAAAAACAGTAGACGGGCTGTTTGGCACGCTGGACTGCCTTAGCTTCTTGTATTCAGGACAAACGGAAGTGGAAACGCATCGCGACTGGACATCCGCAGGAGAGGTAGTGACGAAAACCCTGCTTACTCCGTCCGTCCATGAAAACGGTTCGTCAGTACACATTCAATTCTATGACGAAGCAGATCATAGTGATCCGCCGGTACTCTTGCCTCAAAATGTCGATGTCACGATGAGGCGCAACGAATTGACTGTGCTCAAATATGTATACGACGGCAATGGAGACTTTACGGTTTATATGCTCGTAAATGACAATTGGGAAGAAGTACACGGAATGATAATAGACTAAGTTTAATATAGTTTTTGAACAACTTAAATTTTTGACAGTATGAAAAAGAAAAGTGTTTTATTTGCATGGACTGCCGGAATGGTTATGTTCAGTGCATGTAGCAGCAATGACGACATCATGGGCAATGGTGGCAGAAACGATGGAAATGCGGCACAACAATTCGTGTTGCAAGTGGCAAGCTCGGGAGACGGACTGACCACACGGGCCGGACGTCCGTTGGAAAGCTCCAAAGCCCAGCAAGACGTTGACAATGTAAAGTTGTTTGTCTGTGACGTCAGCGACAATGTTGTGTATACAACGCAAATCTCTGATTGGGAAACGACCTCAACTGACTGTTCGGTAGGCGGACACGGAAAAGAGGAAGTGATTGAAATCCCGTCTGATTCCAAACTTCCCCAAGGAACTTATACGGTTTACGCTATAGGTTATAGTAACAATTCCGATTATGATTTGGATGCAATCACTGACCTTCAAAAGGGAAACAAGTTCAGTGAGAACCAGTTAATCTCATTCAAGAACGATGCCGGCAACAAGATCGGCGAAGAAATATTTGCAGGTTCACTTCCTTTGACAGTATCCCAAAACGGGTTCAAAAAGCCGGTCGTATTGAACCGTCAGGTAGCCGGTACGTTTGCCTATATAACGGATATTCCTTACATTGAAGGCGCAGCCAAACTACGCTTGGTAGCATCTCAACTGAACACTCAATGGGTGTTCGGCAACTTTGCAAGCGTAGATCTGGCCAACAACGGCAGCAACAACGGTAACAACGTGAAGTATGTCGTAAACGGCGCCACCCCTTCACCGGATAATAATGAAACCGTTTATGAAATCAATTTGTCCGACTGGTTTAATAATATAGAGGATAAAGACAACGACAACCTGATCGATGCCAATGAGTGGAAAGGGGATGCAACGAAATATGCCCAAGGATCGGTATTCGCGGGTTCATTCATCATTCCGTTCGAAAAAGTGGACGGCAGCAATACCTTTAAGTTGCAGATGACCAAAACAGACGGCACTGTATTGAGAGAATGGGCCGTCAAACTGCCTTCAGACCAATTGAGCAATACGCTTACAGCCTGGAACAGCAATACAAACGCATTCGAAGAGGTAAAGGACTATTCGGAAACCGCAAACATATACAGCGTGTTTCGTAATCACCTTTACGGCATCGGACAAAGAACATCGGATAACCCGACCAAACCGGGCACCTCAGACGGTACGAATTCTGACATCCCAATCTCTTTGAATGACAAGCAAGATCTGACGCTCCGCGTGAACGACAACTGGGAAGTCATCCACAATATGGAAATCGAGTAATCGATCTGGCAAAAACCGATAAGGTTATGATATGTTTCCGAAACTCCGTCACAGGAGCTTCGGAAACTTAACTGAAACGTTTCATCTGACATGCAAACGTTCACAAAGGCACGTGGACAGAACCGACCGTTTTAAAGTACGGATATAAAAGAACGAGATATGAAAGGTTATAGGACATGGCTTGTTTCATAACCTTTGCTGTGGACAGTTTCCGGCTGCTCACACGATGAGATTCCGGATCATCCGGAATTCGATGCCACAAATAAAGAAAGCAAAGTGGAAATCACATTCGACGTAAATGTCGATGCCGGCGCACAGACACGTTCTCAACGTCCGTTGGAAAGTTCGGATGACTGGCAACGGATAAGCGACATGCGTATCTATGTGTTCCGTTCGACAACAGGTGGGGACGATAACAGAACCTATACCTATTATAAACCGGATGTATACGATGGAACAACGGAAACCGCGATTTCAAAAAAAGACTATTTCTACGTGGCTCCGTTCGGAGGAAAGGGTGATGTCATCTGGGGACAAAACGGAGAAACGGATGAAGAGCATAGCTATTCCATCAACCCGCTGCTCCCGACCGGATATTATTATAAGTTCCTGGCCATCGGACGTGATGACGTCACGGAAGCGGACCATTCAGAGATCGTTCTGACAGATCCTAATTTGAATTTTACCGATGGATATCCGGAAGAGTTTGTGAATCATATCAACCAATTGGACGAAGGCGGCATCTCATCCGACTATTCCATCCAATGGGAAGAGGGCCAGACCACCTTAGACAAAGCACTGCTCCGCAGCAGTCAATATCAAGCGGCAGAGGTTTTCAGCGGTTGTTCAGGCAGCATACATGTGACTGACGACGAGAAAGTCTTTCAGGAACAAATCGAGTCGAGACGCATGGTAGCCGGCATTCTGCTCTACGTAGAGAATGTGCCCGCGCAAGCTACTGCGATGGCGACAATCACAAGTTCGAATGCAGGCAATGAAGAATTAATAAAGAAAGGCAACACATATCCGGTAGATGCCGTCGGTATCGTACCGGTAACCTACTCAAAGGATGTAACCGTAGTCGATCGGACTCCCGCCGGCAATACGGCCCTTAACTACTCGACCGAAAACATTCCTTTTGCCACCCCTTATGTCAGGGCTTATACCCAAAACGCAGATGGCCGACATCGTCTTTTGGCCGGCAGTTTCATAATTCCACAAGGAGCTCCCGACAAGTCTCTGACCATTGGCAGCGAAGAATGGGGAAACACGTTATATCTGGTTTATTACACAAACGGAGCAAAAACGGGAGAAAATCAAAAGATACCGATTTCTTGGCATATCATTAAATGCACAACGGATGATATACCTGCAACGTCCGGTAATGAAACGACGTCACATCAAGGAGATGCGTATAAGTTTCCTCTTTATGCCAATCAAATCTATTGTCTGGGAAGAAAGAACCAGACCGAGGATCAACCAATAGATTTATCTAAAGTAGGCGCAGAAATCACGATTCAAATAGATCCGTTTTGGAATGAATACTATGGCGGTGTACTCGATGGAAGTCCCTCAGACGGCATCGGCATCGATCCTGATTGGGGCGAACATCCATCCGGAACATTGCAAGAAGACAATAGTAACCATAATTAAATCAAAGGAAATGATGAGATACAAAATTCCACAGACGTTCCTGCTGGCCGCATTGCTGTTATTGATATCGTGCGATACGGCCCTTCAGGAGCAAGACATGTCGAAGGGCAAAACGAAGGCCTAATTCTATATATCCCTCAACGCTCTGACCCGCACACCGCAGAATCTGGATTTGGAGAAGTATACGGCCAAGGTGTATGAATTCAAGGAAGAGACTGCCGGAAGCGATCAATTTGTCTATGCGGACGAGCAGGATATAACGAGCAGTACTTTCACGACCGGCAATAATCTGGATGCAGGCACTCGCTACCGCTTCGTATTCATGGCCCTGCCCAAAGGACAAACACCGGCATTGCCCACACATACTACCGACAAACCTATCTATACCGATGCAGATCTCAGCTATATCAACGGCAACCAGACCGGAAATGAGGTGTTCCGCAACATCCTCACCTTTACCCCTCAGGGAGACAATGATTCATATAATGTCATTCTCACCCGTCAGAACGGCGCGTTGCAAGTGCGTTTGGATAACAACAATGGTGCCCTGAAAAGCGTAAAACTGGAAGTGGAAGGGATGCCGGACATGTACCTGAATGACGGCACTGGCGGAAAGGTACTTACCAAAGGGACAGTCGTTCAACTGTCAAAAGAAGATGGGAATCCGGACGTAACCGATGACTATCGTATCACGGTCAACCGGCTTCCTGCGGAAGACGTTACCGGAAAAGGCGGACTTACTCTTACCTATCAGGACGGAAGTACCAAAGTCTATAACCTGACCTCCTCACAAGGAAGTATTCCCATTTATCCGAATCAAGTGACATGGCTTACTTTAAGCGGTGCAGGCGATGATAACTTTAAAGTGGAATTCGGTCCTACTATCGACTTGGATGATGACCAATGGGACGGTTACAACAAATAAACATAAGAATCAAAAGATCACAGAACGATGAAATACGGATATAATTTATTAGGAGTGTTTCTTCTCTCTTCATTTCTTTTGGCAGGATGCAACGAAGAAAACGACTCGCTTTTAGGGAAAGATTCCGTGTCAGAAACAGTCCAGTCCGGCTACTTCGACGCCACATTCTTTGCAAATCAACCGGTTGACGTCATGTCGAACACACGCACAGCCATCAACGGACAAACCGACCGCGTACAAAGCCTGATGTACATTCTATATAAGAAGGATGAGAACAACACCTATCAATACGTGAAACAATCCACTTTATTCCGCCCGGACAATTATAGTATCATAGAACAGCATCAGTGGCCCTACGGAGAAGTGAAAGAGACCCTGCCTGATGGAGACTACAAGGTAGTGTTTCTCGGTAACTTGGACAGTAACCTCTTTCCCGGTCAAGGTACCACATCCATACTGAGTGACTACAAATCTGACTACAACGATGCTCGCATCAACATGCCAGCCAGTGGTCCGACCGCCTTTACGAACACGAACATGTTCTATATGGCCACTGCTGATTTCAATCAAAATAATCCCAACGTAAATATTTTACTTCAGCGCATCGTGACACAGCACGAGTACCAGCGGGATTTTGTGGACACGAACCATGCGTTGGAACAACTTACGGATAGCATAGTTGCGAGCATCAATAATACACAGTTAACCACAAACATCGTGAGTGGCTTACTTCATAGTGCTTTATTGGAACCGATACAGAAAATACCTGGTATTGATGCTGCAACAGCTCTTATAGGTGGCGTGACCAAAGTCGTTGATACTTTGGTAGGAGGATTAACCGGGCCTTTGATTACGGCGTTGGATAAGGTCCTCGTAAAACAAATTTCATCCCGTTTGGAAAGCACCTTGGTGACGCAAGGCGGAAAAGCGGATTTATTGGGTCTGTCAAATGTGCTCAATCCTTGGGCCATATACCCTTCTGCGGACATAAGCGGCAAATTTGTTTCATCAGTGAATTTCGACCTGCAACAGCAATCCGCCAATACGAATCCGGTTACATGGGAAAATATTCCAATGCTAAAAGTTCCCGGGGAAGAAGAAACTAAAACCCGTTATTTATCTATGACGCTCTTAAATGGAGATAATGACGTCACTGAAATTGATATTAAGAAAGAAGGACTGACAGGTCCACTCTTAGATGGTTTGGATGACGATGTTTTATATGGGCGTCTTATCAATATCAAAAATGAATTGTCCTATACGGCTTCTCCCAATGTAAAATATCACACCAACTACGACCTTCTCAATCTTAAGCTGAATGATTACACGACTTCAGATAATAGCGAAACGGTAAACGTGAGTGTCAAGTTGAGTGATATTGTCAGTTTAAAAGACTTGCTGAAAAGTCTATTAGGCGGTTTAGGAGGACTCGTCGGCGGACTCTTGGATAATCTTTTGGATGGCGTTTTTGAAGCAATAGAGAAGATTACCATATCTCTTGATATAAAGCTTCCGGATTTAGGTATTGGCGACATCAGTCTTGATGGAGGATGGCTGCAGACGACAAACTCATTATCCAACAATCCATGATACTGATAAGGCAGCAACTTAGAATAAAGACAAAGGTCGCTGCCTTATCACTTCCATTCCTATCACAAGAACTAAAGGAATGAACTTAACATAAAAACAAGAACTCAACTCAAAAATAAGATTACGTAACTATCTCTTCCCTAATCTTCACGCGGATCTTTTTCTCGAAATATAGGGC
>JAJPYK010000146.1 GCA_021205005.1 Paraprevotella sp.
CCCTGCTAGTCGTGGACGCGCATGGCCAGATCATTTACGACGGCATTGTCAGCTCCCGTAGGCTGAAGAACCAGGGTGTGGTGGCCGTGTTCCATCGCGACCGTTTCGACCGTTTCAGCAATTTCGCCCGCATCGGCGAGGGGTCTTTGGGCGGAAAGGGACGCGGTTTGGCCTTTCTTGATCATATCATCAAGCAGTATCCCGAGTTAAACTCTTTCGACAATGCCGACATGATGATTCCCAAAACGGTCGTGCTTTGTACGGATATTTTTGATGAATTTATGGATGCCAACGAGCTTTATCAGGTGGCCTTGTCGGATATTCCGGATGAGGAAATCTTGTCGAGTTTCTTGCAGGCCCGTTTGCCCGAATATCTTATCGGCGATCTCGTGACGTATTTGGATGTAGTGAAGAGTCCTGTGGCTATCCGTTCGTCTTCCTTGCTTGAGGACGCCCATTATCAGCCGTTTGCCGGCATATATTCCACCTCTATGATTCCTTTTGTGGAGAATCGGGAGGAACGTTTTCGTATGCTCTGCGATGCGATTAAGGGGGTGTATGCTTCCGTCTTCTATCGCGACAGCAAGGCTTACATGACCGCCACGAGCAACGTCATCGATCAGGAAAAGATGGGCGTTATTCTTCAGGAGGCGGTCGGCCATTCTTATGGCGATCGTTTCTATCCGAATATTTCCGGTGTGGCCCGTTCTATGAATTATTACCCGATCGGCGACGAACGTTCGGAAGAGGGGACGGTCAATCTGGCCTTCGGTCTGGGCAAATATATCGTAGATGGCGGCATGAATCTACGGGTCTGTCAGGCTCATCCCGACAAGGTGTTGCAGACGAGTGAGATGGAAATGGCCTTGCGAGAGACACAGACCTGTTTTTATGCCCTTGACATGAAAGCCGTGGAGAGGCCGTTCAAGGTGGACGATGGATTCAACTTGTTGAAGATTCCGGTTCGCGAGGCGGAGAAGGACGGTTCGTTACAGTTCATCGCTTCCACTTACGACCCTTATGATATGGTGATTCGCGACGGCATCTATGAGGGCGGTCGCAAACTGATCACTTTTTGCGGTGTGTTGCAACAAGGAGTTTTCCCGTTGCCCGAACTGCTGCGTATGATCCTGAAGTACGGGCGCGAGAGTATGCGTCGGGAAGTGGAAGTGGAGTTTGCCGTGCAACTGAACCCCGACCGGACCGGAGTGTTCTATCTGCTCCAGATCCGTCCGATGGTGGACAACAAGATGGTGCTCGACGAGGATCTGAGAAAAATCCCCGATGAGAAAGCATTGATCCGTTCGCATAACGCCATCGGTCACGGCGTGATGAACGATGTGTATGACGTGGTGTATGTGAAGACCGACAACTATTCGGCTTATAACAATCCGGCCATAGCCGATGAGATAGATCGAATCAACCGTCGTTTCCTCAGCGAGGGGCGCAACTACGTGTTGGTCGGTCCGGGGCGTTGGAGCTGTAGCGATCCTTGGCTCGGCGTACCTGTGAAATGGCCCAATATTTCTGCGGCGCGGGTCATTGTGGAATCCGGCCTGACGAACTATCGTGTGGACCCGAGCCAAGGCACACATTTTTCCAAAACCTGACCAGTTTCGGGGTGGGTTATTTTACGGTCAACGATTTTATGGGAGACGGTGTGTATCATCAGGATTTTCTAAACGCTCATCCTGCTGCGGACGAGACGGCTCATGTGCGCCATGTCCACTTTGACGCGCCTGTCATCATTAAAGTGGACGGTATGAAGAAAGAAGGTGTGGTGATGATGCCGGAATGATGAAATCTGTATTCGTCCCTGATTCTCTAAGCGAGTTTCAGGGGCGATATAGAAGTGAATCAGTGGCAGCAGAAGAATGATATAAGCAACGGTACGCTGATTTCTAAGGCTATACCGTGGAAGATGGCTACGGTAAGCAGGTCCTTGCTGCCCGACGCATGGAGGATGGAAGGCAGGCAAACGTCCAAGGAATTGATGCCGGCTACGGAGATGGCGGCCAATCCGCTGCCTCTGCGGGTAAAGAAAGCACATCCGAAAAGGGCGATCATTTCACGCTGGATGTTGGTCAACAGGGCGATCGTGGCCAGTTGGGTGGCTTGATCCAATCCTACGGCTGCGGTCTTGATTTCGGCAATCAGGACGGAAGAAAGTGAATAGAATCCGAATCCGCTGCTGACTGCCAGAAGATCGTCCAATTTGAAATCGGGAAAGACAAACTGGGCAAGTCCTGAAAAAAACAGGGTGCCGCCGATGGTGAAGACGGGAAGAAGTAACATGCGCCAATTGAACGAACGGAGCAGTGCGTGTAAGTCGTTTTGGTGGCCTAATCCTATGCCCACTTGTAAGATGAGTAGTGACAAGATGATCATCGGCAGGTATGGGGTGAGCAGGAAAGCAGGGGCTTTGCCTGACAGTCAGCACGCGATTCCGCAAAGGATGCATGCGGCAAGAATCAGATTATTCTTCATCGTCGGCCTCCTTTCTTTTCTTTTGGGACAGGTAATGGAACAGATATGCTGCACCGAAACTGCCGATTACACCTAAGATGGCGATGACAAAGGCCTGCCAGCCGAAATATGCGATGCGGCTGAGCAACGAATGGTTGGCGCCGATAGAAGTACCGAACACGAACAACATGGCGAGTATGGTGTATCGAGTGGTTTGCTCGACTTTCCTTACCGACGGTATTTTACGCATCAGTACGCCTGCTCCCATACCGAGCAGGAGAAGCAACAATATACGAAACATGGGGGAATGAGTTTTTTATTGAAACGATTATGCCGGCCTCTGCCGGAAGGCATGGGCGGATGATTTTATTCTTCTCTCTCAAAAGAAGATCGATCTCAAAAAAACTGATTGGACTTAAATAAATCCGCTGAACCAATGGACATGCACCATACGGCATGAGTTCTCTTCTGCATGCCGGTTAAAACGCTTGATATGTGCTGTCCGTATAAACATGTTCGAAAAATGAATTTACCGAAACAAAGGTACGAAGATAAATGTGACTGTTAAGAATAGTGGAATGACTATTATGCTTTATTAACAAGTCTGTCGAGATGGCCTACGTAAGAAAGAAAGGCAACTTCGACCTGTATAAGACCGAAGCTGCTTTCCTTTTGTGTTTACTCAATATGTAAAGCAGATTTTATACGATACCTTGTGCCATCATTGCTTTGGCCACTTTCATGAAGCCGGCCACGTTGGCGCCTTTTACGTAGTTGATGTAGCCGTCGGACTCTTTGCCGTACTTCACGCAGTTTTGGTGAATGTTCTCCATGATGGCGTGCAGACGGGCATCCACTTCTTCCGAAGTCCATGCCAAACGTTCTGAGTTCTGGCTCATTTCGAGACCTGAAACCGAAACACCGCCGGCATTGGCAGCCTTGCCCGGAGCGTACAGGATCTTGGCTTCCTGGAATACGCGGATGGCTTCGGGCGTAGAAGGCATGTTGGCTCCTTCGCTTACGGCAAATATGCCGTTGGCTACGAGCTGGCGTGCTTCGTCGCCGTTGATTTCGTTCTGGGTCGCTGAAGGCAGTGCGATGTCGGCCTTCTCTCTCCAAGGTCTTGCGCCGGCTACGTACTTGCAACCGTATTTTTCAGCATATTCGCGAATACGACCGCGGTAGAGGTTTTTGAGTTCCATGATGTAGTCGAGCTTGGCGCGGTCGATACCGTCCGGATCATAGATATAACCGTCGGAATCCGACATGGTGAGCACTTTACCGCCGAGTTGGAGCACTTTTTCTGCCGTATACTGGGCTACGTTACCCGAACCGGAGATGAGTACGCTCTTGCCTTTGAGGTCCATACCTTTTGTCTTCAGCATTTCCTTCAGGAAATACACGTTTCCGTAACCGGTGGCTTCGGGGCGAATGAGTGAACCGCCGAATTCAAGTCCTTTCTCGGTCAGTACGCCGCTGAACTCACGGGTCAATTTCTTGTACATGCCGAACATGTAGCCTACTTCGCGGCCACCTACACCGATGTCGCCTGCCGGTACGTCGATGTCCGGACCGATATGGCGGCTGAGTTCAAGCATGAATGCCTGGCAGAAACGCATCACTTCTGCGTTGCTCTTGCCGCGCGGAGAGAAATCGGAACCGCCTTTTGCGCCTCCCATCGGAAGTGTCGTCAGAGAGTTCTTAAACGTTTGCTCGAAAGCGAGGAACTTCAAGATTCCCAAATTTACAAAGCTGTGGAAACGGAGCCCGCCTTTATAGGGGCCGATAACGTTGTTATGCTGTACGCGATAGCCCATATTGGTTTGGATTTGGCCTTTATCGTCCATCCAAGTCACGCGGAATTGGTAAATGCGGTCCGGAATACAGAGGCGTTCGATGAGATTGGCTTTCTCGAACTCGGGGTGTTTGTTGTACTCCTCCTCAATCGTGCCGAGTACTTCTTCTACTGCCTGATGATATTCAGGTTCATTGGGAAAACGACGTTTCAGGTCTTCCAATACTTTTTTTGCATCCATGTACTGAATCTTTTTTAAGATGAATATTATTTGTTGGTTCTACTTTTTTCTTTTTCTTCTGCTTTCTCCTTATTGTATTAGAAGCGAGCATCTCTTATTTTTCAGTTGCCAAAGTTAGGTATTTAATAGCAAACTGCCAATAAAAATAGGAAAAAAAATCTTTTTGCATGGTTTTTCCTTTAAGCGCAAACATTTGTTTCGATTTAAAGGAATCAGGATAAAAATAGGCCCTTTGATTTTGATTTTCTTTAGGTTTGCATTATCTTTGCACTACACTTTTTGATTGACAATGAAGAATATCAGAAACTTCTGCATCATTGCACATATTGATCACGGTAAGTCCACGTTGGCTGACCGTTTGCTCGAATATACACACACTATAAAGATAACTGAAGGGCAGATGCTTGATGACATGGATTTGGAACGTGAGCGCGGTATCACGATCAAGAGCCATGCTATACAGATGGAGTATACGTACGAGGGCGTAAAGTATGTCTTGAACCTGATCGATACTCCGGGACACGTGGATTTTTCTTACGAAGTCTCCCGTTCCATAGCTGCGTGCGAGGGGGCATTGTTGGTGGTGGATGCCACGCAGGGTGTGCAGGCTCAGACCATTTCCAATTTATATATGGCCATTGAGCATGATTTGGAAATCATTCCGGTGATCAATAAATGCGATATGGTGAATGCCATGCCTGAAGAAGTGGAGGATGAGATCATTGATCTGATCGGTTGTAAACGTGAGGATATCATTCGGGCTTCCGGACGCACAGGACAAGGAGTGGATGAGATATTGAAAGCTGTCGTGGAGCGTATTCCCAGTCCTGAGGGAGATGAGAATGCGCCATTGCAGGCTTTGATTTTTGATTCCGTTTTTAATTCTTTCCGTGGTATTATTGCCTACTTTAAGATCGTGAACGGAAGTATCCGGTCAGGAGACCGGGTGGCTTTCATCAATACCGGAAAGGAATATACCGCGGACGAGATCGGAGTGTTGAAAATGGACATGTCGCCTCGAAAGGAACTGCATTGCGGCGATGTGGGCTATATAGTTTCCGGCATCAAGACCGCTACGGAAGTAAAGGTCGGCGATACGATCACTCACGTGGATCGTCCGTGTGGTACGGCCATTGCCGGTTTCGAGGAGGTTAAGCCTATGGTGTTTGCCGGACTTTATCCGATAGAGACGGAAGATTTCGAGAATCTGCGTGCCTCTTTGGAGAAGTTGCAATTGAATGATGCTTCGCTGACCTTTCAACCGGAGTCGTCGGTTGCGTTAGGTTTCGGCTTTCGTTGCGGATTTTTAGGGCTGTTGCATATGGAGATCGTGCAAGAACGATTGGATCGAGAGTTTAATATGGATGTGATTACTACCGTCCCCAACGTGTCTTATTTGGTTTATGATAAGCAGGGAGGGGTGAAGGAAGTACATAATCCGGCCGGCATGCCAGACGTGACCCTGATTGACCACATAGAAGAACCCTATATCAAAGCTTCTATTATAACCACAGCCAATTTTATCGGTCCCATCATGACTTTATGTTTGGGTAAGCGTGGCGAACTGGTAAAGCAGGAATATGTCAGTGGAAATCGCGTGGAATTGCATTATAATATGCCGTTGGGAGAAATCGTGATAGACTTCTATGACAAATTAAAGAGCATATCGAAAGGTTACGCTTCGTTCGATTATCATCAGGACGGTTTCCGCCCATCCAAGTTGGTAAAACTGGACATCTTATTGAACGGGGAGCCTGTGGATGCATTGTCAACCCTGACCCATATGGATAATGCTGTGGATTTTGGTCGACGGATGTGCGAGAAACTTAAAGACTTGTTGCCGCGTCAGCAGTTTGATATTGCGATTCAGGCTGCTATCGGTGCCAAGATCATCGCTCGTGAAACCGTGAAACAGTTGCGTAAAGATGTAACGGCCAAGTGTTACGGTGGAGATGTAAGCCGTAAGAGAAAGTTATTGGAGAAACAGAAGAAGGGCAAGAAACGGATGAAACAGATAGGTAACGTAGAGGTGCCGCAAAAAGCTTTCCTTGCTGTTTTAACGTTGGATTAAACCTAATAAAACCTTATAACTGTGGATTTAAAACGAGATGTAGCGCGGGAAATTGCTCGTATTTACTGTCGTTTGACACCGGCGGGAATCTATGCTTTGTCTGAAATATTAGTGCCTTTCAAATACGCGAAAGGCGACGTGGTATTGCCAGAAGGTGAAACTTGCCAACATATGTATTTCGTTGAGCGCGGTATGGTAAGGCAATACTATTATAAAGGAGGGCGCGATGTGACGGAACATTTTTCGTACGAGGGACGTATAGTGGTATGTATCGAGAGTTTTCTCAAGCAAGAGCCGTCCCGTCTGATTGTGGAAGCTTTGGAGAACAGTCGGCTTTATGGTATTCCTTATGATGTTTTGCAGGAATTGGCCGATAAGAATAAAGAGATTGAATTGCTATTTAGGAGATTCTTGGAACACGCATTGATCAGTTCGCAAGTTTATGCAGATAGTCAAAGATTCGAGAATGCTACGGAACGGTATTTGCGGCTGCTGAATACCAAACCGGAGATTCTGCTGCGGGCGCCGATGTTGCATGGGGCTTCCTACTTACAAATGTCGCCAGAAACGTTAAGTCGTGTGCGTGCTGCTCATTTGGAAGAATCTAAAAAAGAACGGAATGATAAAACAACAGACGAGTCTTGACTGCCGGACAGAAATGTCTCGTTTGCATATTTTAGTCGGAAAAAAGAGGGTGTGTCATAATTCAAAAAGCACTTTGAAAAAGTAATAATCAGAA
>JAJPYK010000205.1 GCA_021205005.1 Paraprevotella sp.
AGCCCGACGATAAACTATGAAAAAAGGTTGTGCCAACGTTTTGACACAACCTCCTCATCGAAGAAGAAAAATCAAATGGTTAGGCGGTGATTTTTCTCATTGCATTTAATGCTCTAATCGCTTTCTCTCCTTTTTTGCAATTCGGGCAGGCCGGCGCTGTCTTTGTGGTGTCGGTAGAAATCGTGTCGTTGCTCATTGCTACCAACATACCCAATTGAACCGGTTGTACTTTCGTGCTGTCCGTAGTGACCGTGTCGTTCAAAGCGACCAAAGCAGCGGGGGCCGATTTTGTGAAATCTGTAGTTAAGGTGTCGTTCAGAGTAACCGAGGCAAACATGATTTCTGTTTTTGCTTTTGTACTGTCGGTCGTTACAGTATCATTCTCGGTGAGGGCAAACTGTGATTGCGGACAAGTCTTAGACGGACATTTCTTGGTAGAATCCGTACTTACCGTGTCGTTAGCAACGATATTACTTTGTGCAAAAACACTTCCCATACTCATGGCCATAATGGCTGTTGCAAATAATTTTTTCATAATGTTCTTTCTTCTAATTTATGGTTTGACTTTTTATGTTCTGTTCTCTGCCATATTCAAGGACAATGGCCGTGCCAGAAAAAATAAAAAAGCATATTTGCTTGTAGATGAGAGCTTTTAGCGGAATATGTACGAAAAGCGGTTGTGGGGGAAGAGTGTGGAAGTTGTGGTGTGGGTGTGGAAAGATTCCACACTTTACTGTGGAATGTCGTAGAGCCGTATCTTATTATAGAGTGTTTTCCGGTCTATACCCAGCAGTCGCGCAGCCAATGCTTTATTATGATTGGCCGATTGGAGGGCTTGCAAGATGCGTTCCTTTTCGGTCTCTTTGTCGTGCAAAGGATGGGCGACAGACTCTGTGGCATCCGTTTCAGACGGTGTTTCACTAAATTCACTTACTAAATCGGCCTTGCGTATGAGTTCACCTTGTGCCAATAACGTGGCTCGTTTTATCGTGTTTTTCAGTTCGCGCAGATTTCCCGGCCATGAATAATTCAGGAGGGCTTCCGAAGCTGCGGCGTCGAATCCGATGAGGTTACGTTCCAGTTCTTTGTTCGCTTGATCTAAAAAGAAGTTGGCGAAAAGCAGGATGTCTTCCCCTCTGTCTTTTAGTGCCGGCATGTGGAGCGTAAATTCGTTGAGGCGATGATAGAGATCTTCGCGGAATTCTCCGCGGGCGATGGCTTGTTGCAGATTTTCATTGGTGGCGCAGATCAGCCGAACGTCCACTTCTATTTCCTGATTAGAGCCGACCGGACGAATTTTGCGCTCTTGGATGGCACGCAAAAGTTGCACTTGGACATCGTAACTCAGGTTACCCACCTCATCAAGGACGAGTGTACCTCCGTTGGCCTCTACAAAAGCTCCCGTCTTGTCGGTAACGGCGCCGGTGAACGAACCCTTGATATGCCCGAAAAATTCGGATGCGGCCAATTCTTTGAGCATGGCACCGCAGTCGATCGCCACGAACGGTTTGTCGGCTCTTTTGCTGAGTTGATGGATGCGATGCGCCACGTATTCTTTTCCGGTGCCGCTGGCTCCGTTGATGAGAACGGACATCGGGGTAGGTGCCACTAAAGCTACATAATTGTACAACTGGCGGGTAGCTTCGCTTTTGCCTTCCAGAAAATGGCTGTTGTAGTCATTGTTTTCCGTGGTATCCGTCGAGTGAACGGTAGGCGCGGCTGACGAAGTTGTTTCCGTCTTGGAAGATAGTGCATCCTGTATCTTATCCAACAACATGGCTGGCTGTACAGGCTTGGCTATATAGTCGCAAGCCCCTTGTTTCATCGCGTTTACGGCATTCTGCACATCGGCGTATCCCGTCATCACCATAAAAGGTGTGCGCATGTCGCGATGCTGCATCCAATCGAGTAGGGACAGGCCATCGCCTTCCGGAAGGCGCAGATCGGAAAGGATGATATCATAAGTTTTACTGTCCAATAATTTGCGGGCTTTGGGCAGGTCTCCGGCCGTGTCGATTTGGAATCCTTGTTTGCCCAACCACGTTTTCAGCATGGTGGCAAACGTCAAGTCGTCTTCTACGATGAGAATGGCTGCCATGTGGATTGCATTCAGATTAAGTTAATGCAAAGATAACTCCTTTTGGTAGTGCATTGACGCGGAAGTCGGGCTTTTTAAGTGTTTTTATTACTCTCCTGTTTTCGTAGGGCTTCCAGGACGAGGTTGAAACTATCGGCAATTGCCCCGGCCGGCTGCTCATCCGCTTCTTGCCATTCCGTTTCTTCTCGCCGGCGGTCGCGGGTTTGCAAGGCTCCGATACAGGGCGCACCGATCAGTGTGAACGTAGGGAGCAGTTTATGGGCGATCCGGCATACTTCGCCTTTGTTTTTTTGTTCGCAGGCTCGTTTGAAATCTTTTTCGTTTTGCAAGGTTTCTTCCCGGAAGGTGCGGAGAATTTCCCGTGCGGCGTCCGGATCATCGGAAGCGAATGCGGTCAGTGCTGCGAAATCCATACCGGCCGAGGGGGGACACGGCGATTCTGGAGCGTCTTCAGCGGGCGAGGTCGGAATGAACAGGTTTACGGCCGTTTTAAGCGCGCGGACCAAGTCGTTGCGATTGAACGGTTTATACAGGCAGGTCGAGAAACCATGCTGACGGAAGAACGTTTCGTTCATGTCACTACGGGCGGTGATGGCGACTACGGGGAGGGCGGCATTGATATTGCCCTCCAGACGTTGCAACGCGTCTACCTGATCAAAACCGTTCATGGCGGGCATTTGGATGTCGGTAAGCAATACGTCGAACCGGCGTTGTTTTACTTGTTGGAACACCTCTTCGGGCTGACGGCAGGCCACGATCTCCCATTCCGTCTGACCGTGAGGTATCTGTTGCAGCATGGTCTGGGTCAGTTGGAGCTGGATGCGGTCGTCGTCTATGAGCAGGATGTGCTGCGGACGACACAAGTCCGTCGGTATTTCGGCTGCCTGTGCCGTATCCGAGTGCGGAAGATCGGCCGGTTGGAGAGGCAAAGCGAGAAAGAAAGAACTGCCTTGTCCCGGTGAACTGTCCAATTGGATTTCTCCTTTCAACAGTGGCACCAATTTCAGGGTGATGGACAAGCCTAACCCTACGCCCTCTTCTCCTTGCGCACTGCTCAGCCGGGTGAATTCTTTGAAAACCAATTTCTGTTCGTCGACAGACATGCCGCATCCCGTGTCTTTCACCGTCAGGCACAACAGCCGCCCGTGTATTTTGGCTTTAATCAGGATTTCACCCTTTTGCGTAAATTTCAGTGCATTGCTTACCAGATTGTCTACGATTTGCCGGATGCGGAACGCATCGCCTTGATAAGTGCGGTCTGTCTCCGGCGAGGTCTCGCACCGTAGCGTAAGATGCTTTTTGCCGGCCTGCGGCAAAAAACACTGTGTAATGGTGTGAAGCAGTTTCGACGGGTTGAAGCTGACCGGTTGCACGTCCATCTTATGGGCCTCCAGTTTATGGTAGTCCAGCAGTGAGCCTACGAGACTGAGCAGATGTTCGGACGAGCTGCGTATGTTATCGAGATAATTCTTCTCACATTGTTCTTTAATATAAGGTGTCAACAGCTCGGTATATCCCAAGATGGAGCCCACAGGAGCTTTGATGTCATGCGTGACGGTCAGCATCAGTTTTTCGTGGGAGACCAACAGGTCTTCCGCTTTTTTCTTTGCCTTTTCCAATTCTTTGCGGTAGTGGTTGCTGCGCATGATGTCCCTCCATACGATGACAAAGAAGACAAAGGCCAGCAGGATAGCGGCCATGGCGATGATGCCCGTGGTCAGGGCCGCCTGTTTTCTCACTCCGTATGCTTTCTGACTTTCCTCTTCCAGACTTTGTTGTTCTTCGTATTCGATGCTTTCCAGCAGTTGGGTCACACGGCTGTTCAGTTCAATGCCCGTATACCATAATTTCTCGGCCTGTGCGTTGATACGTTGCTGCCTCTTATGATTATATATTTTGATGTCGCTTTCGATACTGTCCAGAATGTGGGCCAGCGTATCGCTCGCATTGAATTCCTGCTGTATGGTGTCGGTCGAGAGGATCTGCACGCTTTGTTTCACGCCGGTGGTGTCGGTCTTCGGCTGATGGAAAGCGGCGGCAAGCCTGCGGAAGAATCCTTTTTTAGGTTCTTTCTTAATGGTATACGATTTATCTTTTTGTATGACTTGCCGCGTTATGCTGGTTTTTTGTACCACGGTGTCTCGGTTCTTGAGGAGCAGGCTGATTTGCTTTTGATAGATTTGATTGCTCTTGTTGTTGGCCAAGGCCAATACCAACCGGCGCATGTTTTCCTGTTTGTTGGTCAGCAAAGTGGACAAGGTGTCGAGACGGGCGTGTGGAAGAGAATCGGTGAACATCGTATCCAGCACCTGTATGGTCTGTCGGACGCGTGACAGCGATTCGGCATATTTTTGATAAATATCCCATTCTCCGAAATGTATGGCCTGGCCGATGGTTTCCGTTTCAAACAACTGGCTGAGCAGTTGATGAGTCACTTTGCGTCGTTCCGTGAGCCGTTGCTCGTTGCCTGAGGCTTGTGTCAACGAAGTGGTCTGATGATAGATATAATATACGGAACCTAATAAAAGGCACACTAAAAGGATATATCCGACGGCTATTTTAAAGGATGTATTTTGTTTCATCACCTGCATGTAAACTCGTTCTGTCTGCAAAGCTAAGAAAATCTGTCCATAATGCGGGCTTTGCCGCCTGATTTTTGTTGGGGCCATAAGCCGATGTCAAAAGGAAAACCGTTGCGGGCAAGATGACCCCGGTGGAGTCCGTATTCTCCAAATCCTTGTGATTTTTCGTAGCGTAGGAACGTTTTGCTCCTTTCCTTCCGCTTTTGCCGTGTAATTTCTATTTTATAATGAATCTGTAACGCGTATTTTACTCTTTCCGTCCTACCTTCGTTTGCAACTTATATTAATCGATACTTATATATAGAACGTGAAATTTTTATTGAAAGCAAATCCTCTGACCATCGGATTATTGTGCGCTTGTTTTTCCGGCTCGGTGTCGGGCCAACTTCGTCAGCAATTGCCTTTAGATGAATATTGGGAGTTCCGTTTGGACAAAGACGGAGTGAATTCCGCGTGGGAGCATGTCCGCGTGCCGCATTCGTGGAATGCCCGCGATGGAGTGAAAGCCGATTATTATCGAGGTGACGGGGAATACCGTTATCATTTATGTCTGACGCCGGAGATGTTCAAGAAGCGTATTTTTCTCCGTTTCGAGGCGGCCAGCCAGATGGCGGAAGTCAGTCTGAACGGACAGAAAGTGGGCGTGCATAAAGGCGGGTTTAATGCTTTCTGTTTTGAAATTACACCTTATGCAAAGAAGAGAGACAATCTGCTGGAGGTCAAGGTGTCTAACCGGAAAGAACTTAAGATAGCCCCGTTGGAGGGTGACTATACCGTGTTCGGAGGCATCTATCGTCCCGTGTCGCTCCTGTTGTTGCCCAAGACGTGCATTACACCGTTGGACTAAGCTTCTCCCGGAGTTTATGTGACGCAGGATATGCAGGGGGATAAGGCTGAACTGTCCGTCCTGACCAAAATAAACGTCGGGGAGAAGCGGGCAAAAGGACTTTCCGTCAAGACTGATGTGTATGACGCCGACGGACGTCAGGTGAGTACGGCCACGACCCGGCAAGAGGAAATCGCGGAAGGCACGTCGGACTTCGTCAATCATCTGGAAATATAGAATCCCGTGCGGTGGGAGGGACGGAAGTCGCCTTATCTTTATCGTGTCTTCGTCGAAGTGCGGAAAGGTAAAGAAGTGGTCGACACGTTGTCCCAGTTTATCGGTGTGCGTACCTTTCGGGTGGACGCCCAAAAGGGCTTTATGCTGAATGACGAACCTTATAAAATCAAGGGAGTGAACCGGCATCAGGACCGTCCGGACAAAGGGTGGGCCATTTCCCATGCCGATCATCGTGAGGATATGGAACTCATCAAGGAAATCGGGGCGAACGGCATACGTCTGGCGCATTTTCCTCATTCCGATTACTTCTATTCCCTGTGCGACCGTGAGGGTATGTTGGTCTGGGCGGAGATTTCGCTCAACGGGCATGCGGAACCTACGGAAGAATTTGAGGAGAACATGACTACGGAGTTGGTGGAGCTGATCCGTCAGAATTACAATCACCCTTCCATTTCCTGCTGGAGCCTGTTTAACGAGCTGTACAAGGGGGATGTGAAAGCTTTGATAGAGAAACTGAACGATACGGCCCATTGCGAAGACCCGCGACGGCTGACCGTGGCTGCGGCCAATATCGAGAACCGGCCGGAAAACACCGTTACCGACATCATGGCTTTCAATACTTATCCGGGATGGTATTGGGGATCGCCTTCCGACATGGCATCTACTTTGGAGAAATGGAACGGATTGGTGGGGCATAAAGGGATCGGCGTCAGCGAGTACGGAGCCGGAGCCAACGTGTGGCACCATTGGCAGACGGGACAGAAAGTATCCAAAACCGACGGCATTTTTCATCCGGAAGAGTGGCAGGCTACGGTGCACGAACAGGTTTATCCGGCGATTGCCCATAGCGATTTCACCTGGGGGTCGTTCGTCTGGAACATGTTCGACTTTGCCAGCGCTTGGCGTGACGAAGGCGATCTGCCGGGGATGAACGACAAGGGCTTGGTCACTTACGACCGTAAAATCCGTAAGGATGCTTTTTATTTTTATAAGTCGGAGTGGTCGGAGGAACCGGTGGTTCACATCAATCGCCGCAGGGACATAGGAAGGCGTGACTCCGTGACCGACGTCAAAGTATACTCCAACTGCGAGGATGTTCGTCTGAAGGTGAACGGGCAAGATTGTGGGACGCCGGAACGCTCGGGAAGTGTTTGCGTGTGGAAACGAGTGACGTTGAAAAACGGAGAGAACCAAGTGGAGGCTGCCGGACGTAAAGGCGGACAGGAATATTCCGACCGGTGCAAATGGGTGCTGTATTGAGCGGAGGAGGTGTTTTTTTTTCTGCGCCGAATGATTTTTCAATCTGCGGAGAAAAATTTTTCAATCTGCTGAGATTGATTTTCGGACCTGCCTGTAATGGATTACAGGGGAGAGACGACATGTGTGTCTTTTGCAGAATCAACGAAGAGGGTGTGTCATAATTCAAATTTTGAGATTGACAACTTATAATCTGTAAGT
>JAJPYK010000125.1:0-1314 GCA_021205005.1 Paraprevotella sp.
GGCTTCGAAAGAAATGAGGCTGCACCGTAACCTTTAATTACGACACAGCCTCTTTTTTGTTTCCTTTTTTGTTTCCTTTTTTAGAAAAACGGGGCTCAATGCAAAAACCTGAAGGATGCATTAATTACGCATAAATGTTAGCCAGCCAGAACAGAAAGAAAGCTTTGTCCTTAACTCCCCTGGATTGTGAACGAAAGTGTTTTATTTTAGCATTGATTCAGACGCAGACTGTGTGTGGAACGCCCCTCTCGAAGAAGTTGATGATTTCCACAGATCATGTGTCTGTATGGATCTTGCCACTCTTCCAAAGGCAAGGAAACCTGATTGATCTGCCTCGTCATACCATCTTGCAAGCCTTGACTATTGCATTATTGTGCTGACACAGTTCGTTTGACACTCTCACATTTGTTGGATACGCTTCGTTTCACGAAAACAAACGCTGCGTTTTTACAACTTAGGAACATTTCGTTTTGCGGGTTAGAAAAACTGTTTTTTTTACGGTGTAGACCGGTCTTTGGTTGTTTGGTGGCCAGAAGATCTGGAAAGCGTTCGGCGTTGATATAGTATCCTCTGGCCGTATGAAAACAAAAGAGGTTGCGCCAGAACTTTGACACAACCTCCCTTCGCGATATTGACCTTTTAAAGACTTGAATCAGCCTGTTCGCTTATTTCCTTGTCTATCGCGGAAATCTTTTCTCCGATCAGGTCTAATTCATCTTTCAGTTTCTCCATTTTCTTGTTCATCTCATTGAGCAAACTGCTACCTTTCTTCGAACTGCATGTCAAGAATCCCAAGTTGTTTTCGTAAGTCTTGATCTCACTACGTTTGTTTTCGTAAGCGCGCATCAGACGTTCGCGTTCGCGTGACAAGTCCTGACCTCCCTCTTTAGCCTCGTTTTTCAGATTGTTTTTGAAGTTGTCCAAACGTCGACGAGCCGAAGACATGTTCAGTGCCTTAAACAATTGGTCCACTGTGTCGTGGTATTCTTTATGCAGCTTGTCCTTTTCTTTGAATGGGACGAAACCGGTTTCATTCCATTCTTTCATCAGTGCCTTTACGGCTTCTTGTTTGTTTTCTTCCTCATCTCCCTCGAGCAGGGCTTTCAATTTTTCGATGATCCCGTCTTTCTTCTGCAGGTTTTCTTTCTCCTCGTTACGTTGCAGAGAGGTATTCTTGTTTTTCTGTTCAAAGAAATAGTCGCAAGCCTTGATGAAACGTTGCCACAGCTATTCAGAATACTTTTTCGGTACTGAACCGATGTTTTTCCACTCTTTTTGGATTTGCATGAGCTTGTCGGCCGTAGAGTTCCATTC
>JAJPYK010000125.1:1324-7200 GCA_021205005.1 Paraprevotella sp.
TTTTCGCACAACGCCGTCTTCTTGGCCAGATTCTGTACTTGTTCCTCTTTCAGACGTTTGAAGAATGCCGCTTTCTCTGTGAAGAAACGATCGCATACGCTACGGAAACGTTCGAAGATCTTTACGTTCATCTTTTGGGGGCGAATCCGATGGTACGCCATTCCTTTTGGGTTTCGATGATTTGGGCGGTCAGGGCATCCTATTCGGCAGCCGTTTTCACCGCAGTGGGATCAATGGCCTCTATTTTCTCGCAGAGCGCTGTTTTCTTGTTCAGATTCTCTTCTTCTTTTTCTTTCAGTCCATCGAAGTCTTGTTGGTGACGTTTGTTGATGGCGGTAGAGGCCGTTTTGAAGCGTGTCCAGATGGCTTCGCGCAGTTCTTTTGCCACGGGGCCGGTCTCTTTGAATTCCTGATGTAAGGTTTGCAGTTGCTGGAAAGCGGAAATTACGTCCGGTTCTTCACTCAGTTTTTCTGCGGTTTCACAAAGGCGTGTTTTGGTTTCCAGGTTCTTTTTGAAATCATATTCCCGGAACTCGTTGTTCAGTTTCAACTGATCGTAATATTGCTCTACGTACAACTGGTAGTTTTTCCACAGTTCATTGTTCTTTTCTATCGGGACGAGCTTGATTTCTTTCCATTGGTTCTGCAATTCTTTGAATTCCTTGTAGGCCATGTTCGCTTCGTCGGGAGTGGAGCTCAGCGTTTTGATACGCTCCAGGATTTCCTGTTTCTTTTTCAGGTTCTCCTCTTTCTGGCGTTCCAATTCGGCCTGTTGCTCGGCTCTTTTCTCTTTGATGACGTTCATGCCCGTTTTGAATTCGTCTTCGAGGACGTTCGGAGCCGGGAGGACAGCTTCGGGATCCCCTCCGTCCTCGATAAAACGGGCGCGGGCGGCTGCCACGTCGGCGTTATGTATCTTTTAGAATGCTTGTTTCAATGCATCCAGTTCTTGTTTTTCGGCTATCGTGTCGGCAGCGGCCAAGGTCTTGAGTCGTGCGACTATTTCTTCCTGTGTTTGCGGTGTGCCAGCCTGTGTTTGTGTGGTTTCCAACGGTGTTTGTGTTGTCTCCACGGATTGCGTTTCCGTTTCGTTCACTTCTGTTTTCACGTTTTCTGCTGCATTTTCTTCCATCCGGAGCGTTTCTTTAGAGTCCATCATGTTACTTGTTTTAGTATCTGATTCGGTTTTATTATTCTCTTTTAACGGGCACAAATTAAGTACAAAAAATGTTTGTAACCTAAAAAATCCCTCGTTTTTTATTTCTGAAAGCCTAAATCCATGTTTTACGTTTGAAATACCAGACAAAAACGGCCGTGATGCCTGTGGTTAGGACCATGGTTACGGGGAATCCCCACGTCCATTGTTCCATGCCGTTGATGAGGTTCATGCCGAGAAAGCTGGCCACAAGCGTAGGGAACATGAGGATGATGGAGATCGACGTGAGGATTTTCATCACACCGCTCGTATTGTTATTGATGATATTGGCGTACGTATCCATCGTAGAGTCGAGGATGTTGGCGTAAATGGATGTCGTTTCGCGTGCCTGGCTCATCTCGATGTTGACGTCTTCGATGAGGTCGGCGTCCAGTTCGTCTACCGGCAATTTGAATTTCAGTTTGGACAGGAGCGTTTCGTTTCCTCGGATAGAGGTGATGAAATAGGTCAGACTGTCTTGTAAGCGCGACAGATTGATCAGGTCTACGTTGTCCACGTTGCGGTCCAGATGCTGCTTGGCTTTCTCGATGAGCAGGTTGATCTGTTTCAGGCGTTTCAGATACCATACGGCCGAAGAGAGGAACAGGCGGAACACCATATCTACCGAGTCCGTAAAGCCCGAGCCGCGTTTCTGCTGGTAGCTCACGAAATCGATCATCATGTCCGTTTCGAAGTTGCACACCGTGATGCATACCTCTTTATTTAATATGATGCCCAAAGGAATGGTTGTGTAGGGCGTGCGCGAACGCACTTCTTTTACATAAGGAATACGCAGGATGATGAGTATCCATCCTTCGTCGAACTCGTAGCGGGCACGTTCATCCGTATCGGCGATGTCCATCAGAAAATAGTCGGGGATATGGAGTGTGTTTTCCAGGTAATCGATGTCGTCTTGAGTCGGACACGTTACTTGTACCCAACAATTGGGTTCCCATTTTTCGAGTGTGCGTAAGCCGCGGTTTGTATTCCAGTATGTTCGCATGAATAAATTCCTCCATAAATTTAACGGGACGGAGGCAGCCCGGTGCAAACCTCAATCCGATTTAATTTATATGTGCCGCATAATAGTCGTCCATTTAGTTAAATACGATTGTCAATAGCATTGCAAAGATAATGTAAACGCCTCGAAGAAGCAAATAAAAAGATGAAAATCCCCTAATTTCCTGAAGACGGTTTCGGACGGAAATTCTCAATCTATTTCCTTCGCTACGGCTTTGGTCAGGCGGATGAATTCGGCCACGGAAAGCTGTTCCGGACGTCGTCCGAAGATCTCGGCCGAGAGGAACTCGCTATGGTCCTTGACCGGAAGGCCTTGTTGCTGCGCCCGGTTGTCGGCGTCGGTCAGGACGGGGCGGATGGAGTTGCGCAGCACCTTGCGCCGTTGGTTGAAAGTGGTTTTCACCACTTGTTTGAAGAGCCTTTCGTCGCAACCCAGTTCCGATGTGGCATTGCGCGTCATGCGGATGACGGCGCTTTTCACTTTGGGCGGCGGGTTGAATACGTGCTCGTGTACCGTGAACAGATACTCCACGTTGTACCAGGCCTGGATGAGTACGCTCAGGATACCGTAGGTCTTGCTGCCCGGTCCGGCCGCGATGCGTTCCGCTACCTCCTTTTGTATCATCCCCGTGCAACAGGGAATGAGGTCCTTGTAGTCCAGCATTTTGAAAAAGATCTGGCTGGAGATGTTATAAGGGTAGTTGCCGGTGAGCACGAAAGGCTGTCCGTCGAAAGTACGCTCAAGGTGCATTTTCAGGAAATCATCCTCGATGATATGATCTTCCAATTGAGGAAAATTCCTGCGCAGGTAGGCTACGGATTCGAAGTCGATTTCCACAACCTTTACCCTGCGGTCCTTGTGTATCAGAAACTGAGTCATCACCCCCATGCCGGGTCCCACTTCGAGTATCGGCAGGTAGGGACAGGCGTCTACGGTATCCGCGATGTCTTGCGCAATTTGAAGGTCTTTTAAAAAGTGCTGTCCCAGAAACTTTTTGGGCTTGACTGTCTTCATTGTTGTTTTTTTGTTTTATTTTTGCGTCTACAAAGATAAACAAAAATAGACATAGACCGCATTGGAAACTTCTAAGATCATTCGTAATGCGTTGAAAATAGCCTTTCCTTTTGTGTTTGGAGGCGTGATTTTATGGTGGATGTACCGTGATTTCGACTGGGACGGGCTGTGGAAAGCGTTGAACGGAGGCATGAACTGGACCTGGATGTGGCTTTCCATGCCTTTCGGCGTATTGGCGCAAGTGTTGCGTGCCGTGCGTTGGAAACAGTCTCTGGAACCGTTGGGCGAGCATCCGCGCCTGTCTTCCTGCGTGCACGCCGTCTTTCTTTCCTATGCCTCCAGCCTGGTCGTACCGCGCGTGGGAGAGGTGTTGCGTTGCGGGGTGTTGAAGAAGTACGACGGGGTCTCTTTTACCAAATCTTTGGGCACGGTGGTGACCGAGCGCATGGTGGATTCTCTTTTAATCCTTTTGCTTTCAGCTCTTACAGTCTTGCTTCAGATCAAAGTATTCATAGTGTTCTTTGACAAGACGGGCGTGAGCTTTGAAACTTTGACGGGTCGCTTTACGGCCACCGGTTATTGGGTCACGGCCGTATGTCTGGTGGTCTTGTTGTCGTTTCTCGTGTTCATGGCCCGTAGGCTGGCCTGGTTCGGCCATACGCGCAATTTGCTGGGCCATATTGCGGCCGGTGTGCTTCCTTTGCGCAATATCCGCCACATTCCGCTCTATTTAGCTTATTCCGTGGGGATATGGTTGTGTTATTTCCTGCATTTCTATCTGACCTTTTACAGCTTCTCTTATACGACCGGATTGGGGATCACCTCCGCGTTGATCGCGTTCGTGGTGGGTACGTTTGCCGTGCTCATTCCTACGCCGAACGGAGCCGGACCTTGGCATTTCGCAGTGAAGACGATTCTGGTGCTTTACGGTGTGAGCGAGTCCGACGGCGTGATGTTCGTCCTTATCGTGCATACTTTGCAGACGTTGTTGGTTATCGTGCTCGGGCTTTATGCCCTGGTTGCGTTGGCTTTCGTCCGGAAAAGATGGGCGAAACCGGCCGGAGAATGAAGGCGAAGTAAAGGGGGGACATAATAAAATAAATGATTATGAGTGAGATTAAAGATTTGGAACCGCAGATCATCTGGAAGAACTTCCATGCGCTGACGCAGGTTCCGCGTCCGTCCGGACATTTGGAGAAGGTGCAGCAGTTTCTGTTGAAGTGGGCCGAAACACACGGCATCGAGGCATTCAAGGACGGCGGTGAAAACATCGTGATGCGCAAACCGGCCACTCCGGGTATGGAAAACCGCAAGAAAGTCGTCATGCAGGCCCACATGGATATGGTGCCGCAGAAGACCGCCGACAGTACCCATCATAATTTTGAAACCGATCCCATCGAGACTTATATCGACGGCGACTGGGTGAAAGCCAAAGGGACGACGTTGGGATCGGACGACGGCATGGGCGTGGCTGCCATCTTGGCCGTACTGGAGGACGAATCGTTGGAGCACGGTCCTATCGAGGCTTTGATTACGGCCGATGAAGAAACTTGCATGTACGGGGTGAATCATTTGGCTCCCGATACGTTGACCGGCGACATCCTGTTGAATCTGGATAACGAGACGCTCGGCGAGTTGGTTGTGGGCAGTGCCGGAGGAGTCGACGTGACGGCCTCCATCGTCTATAAACCGGTGGAAACCGATCCGGCGGATGTGGCTGTCAGAGTGTCTGTCAAAGGACTGCGCGGCGGTCATTCCGGTTTGGAGATTGGAGAGAACCGCGCCAATGCCAACAAACTGATGGCCCGTTTCCTCCAGTTGGCCATTCGCGAAAACGAAGCGCGGCTGGTGTCATGGACCGGCGGCAACATGCGCAATGCCATTCCGCGCGAAAGCGTGGCCGTAGTCACCTTGCCGGTCGATGATGTGGACGGATTGCAGGTATTGGTAGACTATTGCAATGAGACTTTTACGGAAGAATACCGCGGGGTGGAGAAAGACATCGTAGTCTCCATGGAGCGCGTGGACACTCCTGCACAGCAAATTCCGGAAGAGATTCAGGACAATGTGTTGGATGCCGTGATGGCTTGTCACAACGGCGTGTTACGTTACATCCCTTCCATGCCGCACATCGTGGAAACTTCGTCCAACCTGGCCATTATCAACATCGATGCCGAAAGGGCCGAAGTCTTGATGTTGGCACGCGGGTCGAGCGAGAGTATGCTGGATTATGAGACGGCTATGCTGGAAAGTTGCTTCAACATGGCCGGCATGAAAGTGGAGTTCAGCGGACGTTACGGGGCATGGCAACCTAACTTCGATTCCGAGATTACGGCGGAATTGGTGAAAGTGTACAAGAAACTTTTCAACGAGGACGCTCTTGTACAGGTGGTGCATGCCGGTTTGGAGTGCAGTCTGATCGGCGAGGTCTATCCCCAAATGGACATGGTGAGCTTCGGACCGACGTTACGTTCTCCGCATACGCCGGATGAACGTTGCAACGTGCCTTCCGTGGCAAAGTTCTGGACGTTTCTGAAAGAAGTGCTTCGGCAGATTCCGGTAAAATCCTGATCCGTGGGTGACATAATGTCACTTTGTCTTCTTTTCGAGAAGAAAAAAGGAGGCTAAAATAGCATAGGATAAATG
>JAJPYK010000094.1 GCA_021205005.1 Paraprevotella sp.
ATGTAATAGGACTTGATTTGGGAGGTACCAATTCCGTATTCGGCATTGTGGATGCGGATGCGAACGTCATTGCTTCCACTTCTATCCGCACGGCGGAACAAAAAGATTTGAATGTCTACATCGCCAACTGTTGCAAAGCGCTGGAACCGTTGATTGAAAAGGTAGGCGGTATACAAAAGATCAAAGGTCTGGGTATCGGTGCACCGAATGGCAACTATTATACCGGCAATATAGAACAAGCCCCCAACCTGCCATGGAAGGGCATCGTTCCGCTTGCAAAACTATTTCATGAACGTTTGGGTATACCCGTGGTCTTGACCAACGACGCCAACGCCGCGGCTATCGGAGAAATGACTTATGGCGTGGCAAAAGGCATGAAAGACTTTATCATGCTTACTTTGGGTACGGGCGTAGGCAGCGGTATCGTGGTCAACGGGGAGTTGGTGTACGGCTGCGACGGCTTTGCGGGCGAGTTAGGCCATGTAATTGTGGACACAAGTCCGGACGCCCGCTTGTGCGGATGCGGTCGCAAAGGGTGTCTGGAGACCTATTGTTCGGCCACCGGTGTGGCGCGTACGGCCCGGGCATTCCTGTCCAAACACGTAGAAGACAGTGAACTGCGTAAGATTCCGGCAGAAGAGATTACGTCGAAGGACGTATCTATTACCGCGGAGCACGGCGATGCCATGGCACGCGAGATTTACAAGTATACGGGACATATCTTGGGACGGGCATGCGCCAATTTCACAGCCTTTTCGAGTCCGGAAGCTTATGTGTTCTTCGGCGGGTTGACCAAAGCGGGCAATCTGATTATGGATCCCATCAAAGAAGCTTATAATGAGAATGTGCAGAATATCTTTAAAGGGAAGGCCAAAATGCTGATTTCCCAGTTGGACGACGCGCAGGCTGCTGTCCTGGGGGCTGCGGCTTTGGCTTGGAAGCTTTAAACACCCCTTTCACGAATCGCCCGGCAACACGTTTTCTTTCACGTATTGCCGGGCGATTTCGTATGTTCCTGAAATGGGTCGGAAATACCGGCGTTTATTTACTGAAAAGGGAACAGTAATTTCTGCGGACCGGATATAATTCATCGGCAGACACCTCCACAATCTGCCCTCCACGAGCCACCACCAACGTGGTATGGTTATGTCTAGCTCGCTCGACCAGACGCTTTTGGGCTAAAAAGATCCCCTCGTCTATCTTACTTTGCATTTCATAGACCTCATCCTCGTTCATCATGATCTTCTTTCGTATATTTGTCTTTGAATTTTTCATATTTGTTAGGTTCCACAATGGTGATGTTATCATCTTTCCATCCATAAGCTATCTTGTTGGACGGACAAGTGCTGTTGTCGTACAAAGCCCAGTAATCGCATACCGGCATATAAAGATTGAATAAATTGCTGAGACCGTTGTCGTAGCGGCTGTAGATCACGTCCAACGGAATGTTGTGCCCCCCTTCGCTGACACGCTTGGCTACGCGCTTGACGGCTTGTTCGGCGCTGCTCAGAGAAAAGAACAGCAAGGTGACGAAGTATCCCCGTTTCTGTGCCTGTTTAATCAGCTTCACATAGGAACGGGTGGCCAAGGTCGTTTCAAAAGCAAACGTCTCTCCGTCTTTCAGCAGATGGATGATACGGTCTATCATCAGGCGGCCGGCCTGAATGGCTACTCCTTCGGGATTGAAAGGGGAGAGGCCGGCGGCAATTTCGTCTGCGTTGACAAACTCGCGACAGTCAAGCATTTCCGGAAGCACAGTAAAACTGGCTGTGGTTTTTCCGGCTCCGTTACAACCTGCAATGACGTACAAGTTATGTTTTTGTTCGCCCATGATGTTTCAATTTGGTTTCTTCTCTTGCAAAGATACGATTTGACCGTGAAACCGCCAATCTTTTGCCTTTATTTTTAGAAGATATGCAGGAAAAAAAGTGTCATTCCTTCGCTTTTTCCAGCAAGTCGGGGCGCAAAGCCTTAGTGCGGTCGAAAGATTGTTGCAACTCCCATTCTTTGATTTTGGCCTCATGACCGGATAATAAAATGTCCGGCACTTTCCATCCTTTATATTCGGCCGGACGGGTGTACGCGGGGGCGGCCAGCAGATGGTCTTGAAAAGAATCGGACAATGCGCTTTGCTCGTCTCCGATCACGCCGGGCACGATACGTACGATAGCATCTGTCATGACGGCTGCCGCCAGTTCGCCACCGGTCAGCACGTAATCGCCGATGCTCACTTCTTTGGTAATGAGATGCTCACGTATGCGATAATCTATGCCTTTGTAATGGCCGCACAGAATGATCAGGTTCCGGCACAGCGAGAGACTGTTGGCCATAGGTTGGTCAAACTGGCGGCCGTCCGGCGTGACGAAGATGACTTCATCATAATCGCGTTCGGCCTTCAGAGCTGAAATGCAACGGTCTATCGGTTCACACTGCATCACCATGCCGGCAAAACCTCCGAACGGATAGTCGTCCACGCGACGATATTTGTTCGTGGCATAGTCGCGCAAGTTGTGTAACCGGATTTCCACCAGTCCCTTTTTTTTGGCGCGTCCCAGAATGCTTTCGTGCACGAAGTTCTCCAGCAACTCCGGCAACACGGTAATAATGTCTATTCTCATGAGAGGAGGATTTCGTCTATTTTACTGCAAAAATAGTGATTTTACGGCATATAGCCATATTCCGGACCGCAACTATTGCAAAAGGAGGCCGTCGGAGGAACGAGAGGCTATGGCATCGGCCATCGACCGCGCCACGGTGTAGGCCGTGGTCCAGGCGGCCTGGAGATTGAATCCTCCTGTCACACCGTCGATATCGAGCACCTCTCCGGCAAAATACAAGCTGGGACAGGTCTTGCTTTCCAACGTTCGGCGATGGATAGAATCCAGACTGACACCGCCACAGGTGACGAACTCTTCCCGGAACGTGCTTCGGCCCGTCACTTCGTAGCGGTCGTTACACAAGCTGTCTATCAGTTTGTGAAGTCCTTTCGTCCCCAATTCGTTCCATTTCCTGTCTTGCGGAAATCCCGATTTAGCCCACAGGTAGAGCCAGAGCCGGGCGGACAGATTGTACGGGCGCAGACCGGAGAGTTGTTTCTGAGGGTATTGGCGAATCAGGTCGGACAGATGTTCCTTTACCGTTTCCCCGTTGCTTTCGTTCAGCCAATTTACCAGAATCGGAACCCGGTCATTCTTCTCGCGGATGAAACGGGCGGCATAAGAAGAAAGTTTCAAGACGGCCGGTCCGCTCATGCCCCAATGGGTGACGAGCAGAGCTCCGGAAGAACGGATTTTTGTTCCGGGGATGGTCATCGCGACAGGATCTGCCACAATGCCCATCAGGTTGCGCAAGGCCGGTTCGGCGATGTTGAACGTGAACAAGGAAGGCACCGGTTGTTCTATCCGATGCCCCATACGGGACAGGTATTGCAAACTTTCTTTACGAGGCGAACCGCCTGTGGTTACGGCCACGAAGTCGAACAGCGGTAAGGTTTCACGCCCCGAATTGAAGGTGAGTTCATAGCGATGGTCGCGTGGGATGATCTGCTCCAACCGATGCGAAGTCCTGATCCTGACGCCCAGTTTCTCAGCCAAACGTTCCAGGCATCCCGTAACGGCACGGGCATCTTGTACGGAAGGCAAAACACAATGGTCGTCTTGCGTGACGAGTTTGACACCATGCTGTTCAAACCATCGATACGTTTGGACAGAACCGAAAGCTTTGAACAGTCCTTTCAGCAACTGGTGTCCGCGCGGATAGACTTGTTTCAGATCGGTCACTCCCTCGAACGAATTGGTCAGATTGCAGCGTCCCCTCCCGAAATGGATACTTTTTTCAATACTTCTGTCTGTTTTTCGAAAATGGTCACCTGCGCTTGCGGCACAAACCGCTTCAAGTTGACGGCCAGGAAGAAACCGGATGCTCCTCCGCCTATGATTGCCACGTTCATCTTCTTCATGATTTTGGTGAACGGCAAAGGTAAGCATTCTTTTTCGTACGGGAAAAGACTACCGAAATTTTATCCGCAGGCGGAATACCGGGCTGTGGCGGAGAATTTTTCTGCACCGTCATGGGACCGAAGCCTGACAAAATGGCAGATTTTCATCGTGCTCAGGGTAGGTGAAAAATCTATTTCAGCTCCAATTAGCGCGTTCATTTTGCATAATTATCTGTTTTGTGCCGTATATATGCAACAAACTCGTGCATATATGCAAAAAAAAACTTGCCGTAGAAAAATCATTTTTGTGCGCTAAAAAATAAAATTCTCTCCGTACGTGGAGAGAAAAATCTCCGCAGAAAGAGGAAAAGACAGGCGTACAATCCTGTTTTCGGGTCAAGAAACGAGGATAAAAAGCACAGTTTGCCACTTTTTCCCGCACAAAATCCGACGTCAGAATGTCAGGAATCCTACCGGATTGCTTTCCTGTTTTCTCGTTCTATCCCGTAGAATCCCTCTGTTTTCTGTCCTGTTGAAAGTGGTTTCCTCTTCGGAACAACATTCTGTTATTTCTGCGGTTTGCGAGAATGGCTTATTTTCTTCGGCGGTGTCAAAAGCTATGATTCCGGCGATTCTCGTCTCATTCCATCTGCCATTTTGGCAGGTCCGTTCTTTTTCCGTTCCGTTCTTGGGCATTTTCGGCGAATTGCTTATTTTTGTAGAAAGAACGGGGGGACCGGATACGTTTGCGGCGGATGTTCGCGGCAATCAGTCCCTGTTACATCTTATAATGCTATTCAACGATGGAAGTAAAAGAACAAATAGAACGGCTTCGCAAGGAGCTTGACCGCCATAATTACAATTATTATGTCTTGAACGCTCCCGAAATCTCGGATCAAGAGTTCGACAAGATGATGCGCGAATTGCAGGAACTCGAGGCGGCCCATCCGGAATATGACGATCCGGATTCGCCTACGAAGCGAGTGGTAAGCGACCTGAATCAGGAATTCGTGCAGGTGACGCACCGCTATCCCATGCTGTCTTTGTCGAACACTTACAACAAGCAGGAAGTGGCCGACTTTTACGAAAGGGTACGGTCGGGACTGGAAGGCGAACCGTTTGAGATCTGTTGCGAAATGAAATACGACGGTCTGTCCATCTCGCTGACTTATGAGCACGGCCGATTGCTGCGTGCCGTGACACGGGGAGACGGCGTGCGGGGTGATGACGTGACGGAAAACGTGAAGACCATCCGTTGCATTCCCCTCCGGCTCAGCGGAACGGGCTATCCGGACGAGTTTGAAATCCGCGGCGAGATCCTCATGCCCTGGACCAGTTTCGAGAAGCTGAACAAGGAACGCGAGGAACGCGAAGAACCGTTGTTCGCAAATCCGCGCAATGCGGCCTCGGGCACGCTGAAGAGCAAGAGTTCGTCGGTCGTGGCACAACGCAAATTGGATGCTTATCTTTACTATTTATTGGGCGATCAGATCCCGTTCGACGGGCATTATGAAAACTTGCAGGCCGCACGCGGCTGGGATTTTAAAATCTCACAGGGGATGAAGAAAGTAACTACGCTCGAGGATATCTATGATTTCATAGACTATTGGGACGACGAGCGCAAGAATCTGCCTGTGGCGACGGACGGCATCGTACTGAAAGTAAATTCGCTACGTCAACAACGTGCCTTGGGATATACGGCCAAAAGTCCGCGCTGGGCCATCGCTTATAAATTCCAGGCGGAACGGGCTTGCACACGTCTGAACGCCGTGACTTTCCAAGTGGGCCGTACGGGAGCCGTAACTCCCGTAGCCAATATGAATCCCGTGCAACTGGCCGGAACGGTGGTACGCCGCGCCACTTTGCATAACGCCGACGTGATGGAACAACTGGATTTGCATCTCGGAGACATGGTGTATGTGGAGAAGGGCGGGGAAATCATTCCTAAGATTGTGGGAGTGGACACGGCCGCACGCGGCCCGCAAACCGGTCCCAAGGCCGAATTCATCACGCATTGTCCCGAATGCGGGGCCGAACTGGTGCGTTACGAAGGCGAGGCCGCCTGGTATTGTCCCAACGAGACGTATTGTCCGCCTCAGATCAAGGGACGTATCGAACATTACATCAGCCGCAGGGCTATGAACTTTGATAGTCTGGGCCCTGAAACCGTCGACGATTATTACAACCGCGGGCTGATTCGCGACGTGGCCGACCTGTACGACATACAGGTGCTGCAAATCAACGGGGAAGACGGCACGCGGGAGAAATCCGCCCGGAAAATCGTCCGTTCCATAGCCGATTCCGTGCAAGTGCCGTTCGAACGTGTGGTTTTCGCTTTAGGCATACGCTTCGTAGGCGAGATTGCGGCCAAGACATTGGCGCGGCATTACAAGTCGATGGATGCTTTGGCTTCGGCCTCGCTCAACGATTTGTTGCAGATCAACGGCATCGGAGAAGTGATAGCAGAAAGCGTTATCCGCTATTTCCACAACGAGACCAATGTGGAACTGATACGCCGTCTCAGGGAAAAAGGAGTGCGGATGCAACTCTCGGAAGAAGAGTTGGAAGCCCATTCCGACAGGCTTGCCGGACAAAGTATCGTGGTGAGTGGAGTGTTTACGCTCCATTCGCGCGATGAATATAAGACCATGATCGAACAGCACGGCGGAAAGAACGTGGGCAGCATATCTTCCAAAACCTCTTTCGTCTTGGCCGGAAGCAACATGGGACCGTCTAAATTGGAGAAAGCCAAAAAGTTGAACATCCCCATTTTGTCGGAAGAAGACTTCCTGAAACGAATAGTAAGGTGAAAGATTGTTTGAGTTATGGGATTTTATTTGTATTTTTGTCGTCAAATAGCTAAAAGTTTTTAAACTATGACACAAAATAAATTCAAAGGGTTGGGCATCGCCTTGATCACTCCGTTTAAGACGGATGGGGAGGTGGATTATGACGCATTGACCCGATTGGTGGAATATCAGATCCAAAACGGCATAGATTTCCTGTGTATCATGGGAACGACGGCCGAAACCCCTTGTTTGTCTGCCGACGAAAAGAAGACGCTGAAACGACTGCTCGTAGAGCGCGTGGCCGGCCGAGTGCCATTGTTAATGGGATGCGGGGGAAACAATACGGCGGCCGTCATCCAGGATTTGAATGACAATGATTGGAGCGGAATCGACGGCAGTCGTTCGGTATGTGCTTAT
>JAJPYK010000062.1 GCA_021205005.1 Paraprevotella sp.
AAAGTCTGGGCTTTGCGCATAAAAAAGGTTGTGCCAACGTTTTGACACAACCTCTCGTTCTGTCAATCTGCGGAGATTTTTTTTCCGGTCCTCCGGCACCCCCTATTTCCATCCTGATTCATCCTTTATACGCCAAGGGGAGCCGAGGATCCGAATATAGGAATAGGATATGCCCGCCCACGCATCCGGCATTCCCTGCGATTTTATTCGCATATTCCGGCATTTTGTCGTACCTTTGCAGGCAGTAAGGAAAAGAAAATCAGAATATATGTTGATCTACAACACTACTTATCACGTGGATTTCGATGACGCCCGCAATTTTGTCATTTGGATCCATCAGGCCTATATCCCGAAAGCTTTGGAATCGGGATTGCTCAGCAAACCGAGATTATGTAAAATCCTGTCCCATCACGACGAAGATTCGGAATGCTTTTCCTTGCAATTCGAGGTAGAAGACTCCGCCCGGCTACACCGATGGTATGTCCAGTGCGGAGAAGCCCTGCACGAAGAGATGCAAAAGGTGTTCAAGGATAAGGCCGCGGGATTCACCACGCTGATGGAAATCATAGAGGAGTCCGGATCCATGCCGAGAACCTCCAAAGGCGAGAAAATCATCTTGGGCATAGACCCCGGAACGAACATCATGGGATATGGCGTGTTAAAGGTAACCGGACACAAGGCACAAATGGAAGCGATGGGTGTCATCGACTTGCGAAAATACGGCAGTCCTTACCTGAAGTTGGGACGGATATTCGAACGGGTGACAGGCATCATCGAATCATACTTGCCGGATGAAATGGCCATCGAAGCCCCTTTCTTCGGAAAAAACGTGCAAAGCATGCTCAAACTGGGACGCGCTCAAGGGGTGGCTATTGCCGCCGCCATCCATCGCGACATTCCCATCACCGAATACGCGCCGCTCAAAATCAAAATGGCCATCACCGGAAACGGGCAGGCCAGCAAGGAACAGGTGGCCGGCATGCTGACCCGCATACTGCATATCCGGGAAGAAGAGATACTCCCCTATATGGACGCCACCGACGGATTGGCCGCCGCCTACTGTCACTACCTGCAAATGGGACGGCCGGAAGTTGCGGCAGCTTATCATAACTGGAAAGATTTCATCCGCAAGAACCCCGAAAAGGTCAGCGGAAACAAATAAGGAAAACAAATGCAAAACAGAATCGAAATAGTGAACGGAGTGACCCGTCACCCGCTCTACCGAATGAAAGAACCGATCAACCTGTCCATCGGTTTGGGAGCACAAATAGCCATAGTAGGGGCTAACGGAAGCGGAAAATCGCGATTGGTGGACGTCATCACGGGAAGATACCCGCTACTGCTGAATGAGGTACACTATGATTTTTCTCCCTCGCTCCACAAATTGGCCAGCGAGAATATAAAATATATCACGTTCCGCGATTCTTACGGCGACAGCGACAACAGTTATTATTACCAACAACGTTGGAACCAACACGACATCGACGAGAAGACGCCTACCGTAGGTCAGGTCTTGAATGAGACGTTCGACATGGCCGAAAACGGCACAGGATACGGCATGAGCCAGGAGGAGAAGCAACTGTCGCGGCAAAGACGCATGGTGTTGAAAGACAAACTCTATGAAATGTTCCACCTCTCTACCCTATTGGATAAGTATGTGATCTTGTTGTCCAGCGGAGATCTGAGAAAGTTTCAACTGACCAAGACCCTGTTATCCGATCCGCGCATGCTCATCATGGATAACCCGTTCATCGGTCTGGACGCGCAAACCCGCGACCAATTGTCCGACCTGTTGCGCACGTTGATACGGGATACAGACCTCCAAATCGTACTGGTCCTGTCGAAAACCGATGATATTCCGGACTTCATCACCCATGTCATTCCGGTGGAACATCTGAAAGTGCTTCCCAAAATATCTCGGGAGGCATATTGCGCACAACGGATACCCCCCCCGCGCCGTGTCCTCGACGAAGAGAAAGAAGCGCGCATCCTGGCCTTGCCGGAAAAGGAAGGTCTTATGACCACGACCGACGCCGAAGGTTGCATACTGAAACTCAACAAGGTGAGCATCCGCTACGGACAGCGCACGATATTGAACGAATTGGACTGGACCGTGAAGCAAAACGAGAAATGGGCCTTGCAGGGAGAGAACGGCGCCGGCAAGTCCACGCTGCTCAGCCTGATCTGCGCCGACAACCCGCAAAGCTATGCCTGCGACATCGAACTCTTCGGACGGAAAAGAGGTTCGGGCGAAAGCATCTGGGAAATCAAGAAACATATCGGATACGTCAGCCCGGAAATGCACCGCGCCTATCTGAAAGACCTCCCGGCCATCGACATCGTGGCCAGCGGACTGAACGACTCGGTGGGACTGTATGTACGTCCCAAACCGGAACAACGGGCCGTATGCGAATGGTGGATGGATATTTTCGGCATCGCCGAACTCAAAGACCGCACGTTCCTGAAATTGTCCAGCGGAGAACAACGATTATGCCTGCTGACTCGCGCTTTTGTGAAAGACCCCGAACTGCTCATCCTGGATGAACCTCTGCACGGTCTGGACGACCGGAACCGGCAATTGACACGCGAAATCATCTCCGCCTTCTGCCGCCGCCCCAACAAGACCATGGTCATGGTGACGCATTATGCGGAAGAATTGCCCGACGTCATCACGCACAATTTGTTTCTGAAAAAGAACAAGTAGCCGGAGCTTTGCGCAAAAGCAGCGTCGAAATGTAAGCAAATCGCGTTTTCCCATGATATTTTATCCACTTGTCAACTAAATTTAGTATATTTGCACCACTCAAAACAGAATATGACAAAGAAAAAATGAACGTAGCGATCGTAAAATATAACGCGGGCAACATCCGCTCCGTGGTCAACGCCTTAAGGCAATTGGGCATCACTCCTAACCTGACCGATGAGGCCGAGGCACTGACCCAAGCCGACCGCATCATTTTTCCCGGACAGGGCGAAGCGGGAAATGTCATGTCATACCTGCGCGACCGAAAGCTCGACCGGCTGATATGCGGATTGAAACAGCCGGTTTTAGGCATTTGCGTCGGCCAGCAACTGATGTGCCGCCATTCCGAAGAGGGCTACACGGACGGATTGGGCATATTCGATACCGAAGTCCTGAAATTCCATCCCTCGCGGCACGAAGACAAAGTGCCCCACATGGGATGGAATACGCTGACGGACACGAAAGGAGATCTGTTCAAGGACTTTAGCGCGGATGAGTTTGCCTATTTCATCCATAGCTATTATGTCCCGGTCAATCCTTACACCGCCGCAACCACGACTTATATCGTTCCATTCAGTGCGGCCCTACAAAAAGATAATTTCTACGCCACGCAGTTCCATCCGGAAAAGAGCGGCGATGTGGGCGAACGTATATTGAGAAACTTTTTAGACCTGAAGTTATGATAGAACTCATACCCGCCATCGACCTGATAGACGGCAAATGCGTACGCCTGACCAAAGGAGACTATACCACCCAAAAGGTTTATAATGAAGACCCGGTAGCCGTGGCCCGTGAATTTGAAAGTTACGGATTCACGCGCCTGCATGTCGTAGACCTTGACGGGGCACGCTCCAAGCATATCGTCAACCACGCCACGTTGGAGCGCATCGCGTCTGCCACCCGGCTGACGATCGACTTCGGCGGCGGCATCAAAACGGAAGACGACCTTCGTATCGCGTTCGACAACGGAGCGTCGTTGGCCACCGTCGGCAGTGTGGCCGCCACTCATCCCGACCGATTCATCCAGTGGCTTGAAACTTTTGGGCCGGAACATATCATATTGGGAGCCGATGCCAAAGACGGACTGATCTCCATCAACGGATGGAAAGAGGAAAACGGCCTGCAACTGTTCCCGTTCCTGCATCATTATATCGGAAAGGGAGTGAAAAACGTACTCTGTACGGAAATCAGCAAAGACGGCATGCTGCAAGGTCCGGCTATCGACTTGTACAAAAACATCATGGCGTATTTCCCCGAATGCCATGTTATCGCCAGCGGAGGTGTCGGCCGTCTGCAAGACATCATCGAGCTGGATCGGGCGGGAATCCCGGCCATAGTTTTCGGGAAAGCCATCTACGAAGGACGAATCACATTGAAAGAACTGGCCGAATGGGCCGAAAACAAATAGAAATATGGCATTGGCAAAACGTATCATTCCATGTCTGGACGTTAAAAACGGGCAGACGGTAAAGGGGACCAACTTCGTCAACCTGCTTCAGGCCGGTGACCCGGTAGGACTGGGCAAGGCTTACAGTCGGCAAGGAGCCGACGAATTGGTCTATCTGGACATCACCGCCAGCCACGAAGGACGTCGGACGTTTACGGAAATGGTGCAACGCGTGGCGGCGGAGATTTCTATTCCGTTCACCGTGGGAGGCGGCATTCACGAACTGGCCGATGTAGAACGCCTGCTCGATGCCGGAGCCGATAAAGTCAGCATCAATTCGGCTGCTTTGCGCAATCCCGATCTTATCGACGAAATCACCAGGCATTTCGGTTCGCAAGTTTGTGTGGTTGCCATCGATGCGAAAGAAACAGAACAGGGATGGATTTGCTACCTGAACGGCGGACGTATCCCCACCGAACGCAATTTGTTCGATTGGGCCCGGGAGGCCTGCGGACGGGGAGCCGGCGAAATACTGTTCACCTCGATGAATCACGACGGGGTGAAAAACGGCTATGCCAACACGGCATTGGCCCGTTTGGCCGACGAGCTGAGCATTCCCGTTATCGCTTCAGGAGGCGCAGGATGCAAAGAACATTTCCGCGATGCCTTTCTTAAAGGGAAAAGCGACGCTGCGTTGGCGGCCAGCGTATTCCATTTCAACGAGATTCCGATTCCGGAACTGAAACAATGGTTGAGAACGGAAGGCATCAACGTAAGAATATAAAAGAATAAAGTCAAATACCTATTTTATATATTATGAATATAGATTTCGACAAAATGGACGGTCTGGTTCCAGCCGTGATCCAGGATGCAGAGACTAAAAATGTCTTAATGTTGGGGTTCATGAACAAAGAGGCTTATGAACAAACCCGGGATACCGGAAAAGTGACTTTCTTTAGTCGGACCAAGCAGAGACTGTGGACCAAAGGCGAAACCAGCGGCAACTTTCTGCACGTCGTTTCCATCCAAAATGACTGTGACAACGACAGCTTGCTGATCAAAGTGCATCCGGAAGGCCCGGTCTGCCATACAGGCACCGACACGTGTTGGGGTGAAGAGAACAAAGCCAATCCCCTTATGTTCCTGAGCGAACTGCAAGACTTCATAGAGAAGAGGCATGCCGAAATGCCCGAAGGCTCATATACGACCAGTTTGTTTAAGGACGGCATCAACCGTATGGCACAAAAGGTGGGCGAAGAAGCATTGGAAGCTGTCATCGAAGCCGTAAACGGAACGGACGAACGTCTGATCTACGAAGGATCGGATATGATCTATCACCTTATCGTCCTGCTGACCTCAAAAGGACTGCGCATCGAACAAATGGCGGCAGAATTGCAGGAGCGTCACCGTCCGGGATGGAAGATACATTGATTTTTCAATATAAAGAGGAATAGAGGCTTATGCGCATAGACTACCAAAACGTGGACATCACACAGGAAGAACGTATCATCTTGAAGGAAATAAATTTCCGGGCCGAGGCCGGTGAGTTCGTTTATCTCATCGGTAAAGTGGGTACAGGAAAAAGCTCTCTGCTGAAAACGTTCTACGGCGAATTGGAAGTACACACGGGAAATGCACGGGTTCTCGATCAGGAAATGACCAAAATCAGACGCAGGCGCATACAAGCCTTACGACGGGAAATAGGCATTATATTCCAGGACTTCCAACTGTTGAACGACCGTAACGTGCGAGCCAATCTCGATTTTGTGCTCAAAGCTACGGGATGGAAAAAGAAAGAGGAACGCATCGCTCGAATCAATGAAGTGCTCGATCAAGTGAACATGAAAGAGAAAGCAGATATGATGCCCTATCAATTATCCGGAGGAGAACAACAGTGCGTCTGCATAGCCCGTGCCATACTGAACCGGCCGGACATCATCTTGGCCGATGAAGCGACAGGAAATCTGGATCGCGAAAACAGCCGGCGTACGGCCTCTCTGCTCTATAATATCAGCCAACAGGGCACTACGGTGATACTCGCCACGCATAACGAAGAGCTGATCGCCGAATTTCCGGGCATCGTATATCGTTGCGACAACGGATTGCTGCAAGAATGTACCGAAGCTTATGGCACGGTATTGACGCCCAACGACATCGAGTCGAGAAGTATTGAAGAAGATTAGAAAAAGAAAACAATTAAACCCAGTATTGATATGAAAGTAATGAAGTTCGGCGGAACATCCGTAGGTTCCGCACAAAGAATGAAAGATGTATGTCGACTGATTACGCAGGACGGCACGTCTAATATGGTTGTACTCTCCGCCATGTCGGGCACTACCAACACTTTGGTTGAGATTTCCGACTATTTATATAAGAAAAATGCAGAGGGAGCCAACAATGTCATCAACGAACTCGAACAAAAGTACCAAAAGCATGTCGACGAATTGTTCTCTACGGCAGAATATAAAGAGAAAACACTGAAGTTTTTGAGAGAAGAATTCGACTACTTGCGCAGTTTTACCAAAATTCTGTTCACATCGTTCGAGGAAAAAGTCATATTGGCACAAGGGGAAATCATCAGCACAAACATGGTGGCCAATTATCTGAAAGAATGTGGTATAAAGACCATCTTGTTTTCCGCACTCGACTTCATGCGCACGGACAAGAATGCCGAACCTGACTTCAACTATATCAAAGAGAAACTCCAGGATTTGATGAAAGCCAATCCGGGTTATCATATTTATATCACCCAAGGATTCATTTGCCGCAATGCTTACGGCGAAGTGGACAATCTGTTGCGCGGAGGTTCCGACTACACGGCTTGTCTGATAGGAGCAGCCATCAAACGCGAAGAAATACAGATATGGACGGACATCGACGGCTTGCACAACAACGATCCTCGCGTCGTAAAAAACACCAAA
>JAJPYK010000115.1:0-5605 GCA_021205005.1 Paraprevotella sp.
CAAAGGCTATCTTTCGGGGCCCTACGACAGTTATCACAGCATCCACAAACCGGGACACGAGGAATGGTCTACAGCCTCTTTCCGGGATACCACCTTATACGATCAGGCCAGCATCAGGAGGCAAGACGGGAGCTACATGTCCGGGTTCAAAGGCGTAGGACGTTACCTGAATCCGATTTATTCGATGGGCGAAGTGATATACCGGACGCATAAGATCCTGTCTACCGGCGTACCTTTCAATTCATGGTTCATCGACTGCGACGCCACCGGAGAGGTCCACGACGACTACACTCCCCATCATGAGAGCAACAAGCAACAAAATATAGAGGCCCGGCTCCGCAGAATGGCCTATATCCGCGATACGTTGCAAATGGTGATCGGATCTGAGGGCGGCAACGACTTTGCCTGCGGTACGATCTCATTCGCGCATGGCGTGGACTTGCCTACATTCACCTGGATGGACAAGGAGATGAAGGACAAAGAAAGCCCGTACTTTGTGGGAGCCTATTATAGTCCGACAGAGGGTGAGGTGCCGTCTGTTTATGCCCGACAAGTCCCCGTCAAAACTCGGTTCTACGACTTGTTTCTCAATCCGACATACGCCGTTCCTTTATATAAACTGGTTTATAACCCCGTGATTGTCACAGCCAATCATTGGGAATGGCCGTCGCTGAAAATACGGGAAGCGGTAAAAGAGAGAATGTTATATGAAATATCCTACAATGCGGCCCCATTATATCATCTCAGTGTAAAGGAATGGAATGCGCACAAGCGGACGATAATCCGCCACGTCCGGATCTGGAGCCGAATTCATGAAAAAGCCATACGGATGCCCATGACGGATTTCAGATACTTATCCGACGATAAACAAGTACAACAAACCGCATTCGGGAACGACTTGATCATCACGACCAATTATTCGGACAAAACATTCCGGTACGGAAGCCACGAGATCCCGCCCCGGTCCGCTTGGATCGAATCCGACGGGAAAAGCCTGATGTATACGCCGCAGGATTAGTCTTTTTCACCGGTCCGCAAGTACTCCGTAACCGGCCTTTTGCACGCACACAAAAAATCTGCGGAGAAAAATAAATCAATCTCCGCAGAATGATTTATTTTTCTCCGCACATCGTTTTCACGTATACCGCACGGATTTATCTCGCATCGACAAACCCGCTTCTCACGTCAAAGCACCCCCTTGCTCGAAGGCAACTCAAAATGATGGATGTCTCTCCGTACAGCCATTTTCAGGCTGCGGGCCAAAGCCTTGAAAATGCCTTCTATCTTATGATGCTCGTTCGTACCTTCGGCCTTGATGTTCAAGTTCATCCGGGCGGCATCGCTCAGACTTTTAAAGAAGTGGTAAAACATCTCGGTGGGCATTTCACCGATTTTCTCGCGATGGAACTCCGCCTCCCATACCAACCACGGACGTCCGCCGAAATCGAGGGCCACACTGCACAGGCAGTCGTCCATCGGCAAGCAGAACCCGTAACGCTCGATGCCTCGCTTGTCGCCCAAGGCACGTGCCAGACATTCGCCCAAGGCCAATGCGGTATCTTCTATCGTATGATGTTCGTCCACCCACAAATCGCCGTCCGCATGGATGTAGAGGTCAATGCCGCCATGCTTGCCGACCTGCTCCAACATGTGGTCGAAGAATCCGAGTCCGGTGTGAATGTCGCAAACGCCGCTGCCGTCTAAGTCCAACCGGATCTCAATATCGGTTTCCTGTGTGGTCCGGCGTACCTGCACACGGCGTTCTCCGGCAAAAAGGATCTCGGCCACGCGATCCCAGCTATCCACATAACGGATATGCTCGTCATCGAACGAATTTTCATCTTTCTCTTTCAGGATCAGGGCCCGGCAACCCAGATTCAGGGCCAACAGCGCGTCAGTCTCACGGTCGCCGATCACCCAGCAAGCCCCCATGTCATAATCTCCGGAAGTGTAACGGGTCAACATGGCCGTACCGGGTTTGCGCGTGGCCCGATGATCTTCGGGAAAACTACGATCGATCAGCACGTCGTCGAACGTTATGCCCTCGCCTTCCAGTGTGCGCATCATCAGATTGTGCACGGGCCAAAACGTATCTTCGGGGAACGAATCCGTACCCAACCCGTCCTGATTCGATACCATGACCAGCTCAAAATCGAGCTGCTTGCGGATAAAACTCAAGTTGCGCATCACGCCGGGCACGAACTCCAGTTTTTCGAACGAGTCGATCTGTTCATCCGCCGGTTCCTTGATTAAAGTACCGTCGCGGTCTATAAATAAAGCCCTCTTCATCTTATCCTCTTTTATAAGAACGCAAAGCGGCCAGCAAACGGTTGTCTTCCTGGGGCGTACCGATGGTCACGCGCAGGCAGTTGCCGCAAAGTTCCACTTTCGAACGGTTGCGCACGATGATGCCGTTTCGCACCAGATATTCATACACGTCATCCGCTCCCTGCACCTGTGTCAGGAAGAAATTGGCATCCGTAGGATATACCTTTTCGCAAATCTCCAGTTCGGCAAAGGCCGTCATCACCTGTTCGCGCTCGCGAATCAACGTCTTCACCCAACGGTCTACATCGAAACGTTTCCTGAGCATCTCCGCAGCCTGACGCTGGGTCAGCAGGTTGATGTTATAAGGATACTTCACCTTATTAAATAAGGCGATGATCTCGTCTTGCGCAAACGCCATGCCCAAACGAATCGCGGCACTGCCCAATGCTTTAGAAAAGGTATTGAGCACGATGATATTGGGATAGCGGGACAACTCTTCACGGAAAGGTTTCTGAACGGAAAAGTCGGAATAAGCCTCGTCGATCACCACGATGCCGGAGAAGTTTTCCACGACCTTGATGATCTCCTCCCTTTTCAGGTCGTTTCCCGAGGGATTATTGGGCGAACAGAGGAAGATGACTTTTGTGCGTTCGTCCGCAGCAGCCAGCAGGCGGGCGGCATCCAGGCTGAAATCTGCCCCTAACATCACCGGCCGATAGGCCACGGCATTAATGTCGGCACAGACTTTATACATGCCGTATGTAGGAGCAATCGCCACCACATTGTCCCGTCCGGGTTCGCAGAAGATTCTGAAGACCAAGTCTATGGCCTCATCGCTCCCGTTGCCGAGAAAGATCTGTCCGGGCATCACGCCCTTGACGGGAGCCAGCATTTCTTTCAGCTCCTGCTGCAAAGGATCGGGATAACGGTTGTAAGGCGCATTATAAGGATTTTCGTTCGCGTCGAGAAAAACGGAAGCCTCCGCCCCCTTATATTCATCGCGTGCCGAGCTGTAAGGCTTTAAGTTCCAAATGTTGGGGCGCACCAACTGCGACAAAGGTCTCATGCTCATAGGGCGTCGGAATTAAGTGAGTCCAATCTTACGGCCATCGCATGGCGGTGGGCATCGAGATGTTCGTGGGCGGCCATGAGTTCCACGGCGCGACCGATCGCACGGACACCCTGAGGAGTAAGCTCCTGAAAAGTCACCTTACGGTGATAGCTGTCCAGATTGACGCCGTTATAAGCTTTGGCATACCCATTGGTGGGCAACGTGTGGTTCGTACCCGAAGCATAGTCTCCCGCGCTCTCCGGCGTGTACGAACCGAGAAAGACGCTTCCGGCATTGATCACCCGTTCCGCCGCCTCGCGATAGTCCGCTGTTTCGATAATCAAATGTTCGGGAGCGTAACGGTTGGTCAGTTCCATGGCTTCGTCCATGTCGTGCACCAATATCAGCTTGCTGTGCGACAACGATTTCGCAGCAATGTCCTTACGCGGAAGCACGGCCAACTGCCGTTCCACCTCGTTCTGCACTTCCGTAATCAGACGCTCGTCGGTCGAGACCAACAGCACCTGACTGTCTGTTCCGTGCTCGGCCTGCGACAGCAGATCGGCTGCCACGAAAACCGGATGGGACGAAGCATCGGCCAGCACTTCCACCTCCGAAGGTCCGGCCGGCATGTCGATGGCCACATCGTGCAGCGACACCTGTTGCTTGGCTGCCATGACGTATTGGTTTCCCGGCCCGAAGATCTTGTATACCTTAGGTATGGTCTCCGTCCCATAGGCCATCGCTCCGATCGCCTGCACACCCCCGGCCTTGAAGATCCGGTGTACACCGGCCACACGGGCGGCGCACAGAATGGCTGGATTCACCTTGCCTTTCGCATCGGGCGGGGTGCAGAGTCCGATTTCACGACACCCGGCGATTTGGGCCGGCGTGGCCAGCATCAGTACCGTGGAGAACAACGGGGCCGTACCGCCGGGTATGTACAATCCCACCTTCTCGATGGGAATGGCTTTTTGCCAACAGGTCACGCCTTCGCATACTTCCACTTTATGGGACGTAATTTTTTGGGCGGCATGGAACTTCCGGATATTGTCGTGTGCCAGAATCAAAGCGTCTTTCAACTCAGGCGATACCAGACGTTCGGCCTCTTCCATCTCTTCTGCCGTCACGGCCAGATCAGACAAATCCACCCGATCGAACTGCTTTTCATACGCCTTCACCGCAGCGTCGCCCCGGGTCTTCACCTCTTCCAACACCTTATACACCGTTTCGCGCAAGGTATCCACATCCATTACCGGACGTTTCAGCAACTCGTCCCAGTCTTCTTTTTTCGGATATTTAATCACATTCATAGTTTTATCTCTTGTTTGAATTCTTTTTCCCCTCCTTGACTAGCATGTCTCAGAGAATCATTTTTACCACCGGAACCACCAAAATGCCTTGTGCCCCCAATTCTTTCAACTTGGAAATGATTTCCCAGAAACGAGACTCGTCAATCACGGTATGCACACTGCTCCATCCCGATTGTGCCAAAGGCATCACGGTGGGACTTTTAGCCCCCGGCAACACGGCTACGACGTCCTGCACCTTGTCGGTAGGTACGTTCATCAACACATATTTCTTGTCTTCCGCACTCTTCACAGCCTCTATGCGGAACAGCAGTTCATCGAGCACGGCTTTTTTCGCGTCGTCCATATAATTGTTCCCGATGAGCACGGCCTCGCTCTTCATGATGACAGCCACCTCTTGCAGATTATTGCTCACCAGCGTGGACCCTGAACTGACGATGTCGAATATACCGTCGGCCAATCCGATGCCGGGCGCGCTCTCCACCGACCCCGTAATGACATGAATATCGGCTTCCCCCCCATTCTCTTTCATGAAATTCTTCAAGATATTCGGGTAGGAAGTGGCTATTTTCTTCCCTTCGAACCAATCCAATCCCGAATAATTCACGCTCTTGGGTATCGCCAAAGAAAGACGGCACTTGCTGAAGCCCAAACGGCGCACAATGACAGCGTCCTCCTCTCGTTCCACATACTCATTCTCGCCCACGATGCCCAAATCGGCCACGCCGCTGGCTACCGACTGCGGAATATCGTCATCGCGCAAGTAGAGGATTTCGACAGGAAAATTGGAAGACTGTACCAACAAGGTTCTTTTTGAGGAACTTACTTTAATGTCGGCTTCGGTCAACAACGCCATGGTATCTTCGTAAAGACGGCCTTTGGATTGTACTGCAATTCTAAGCATACTCTTTTATTTTTAATTAATAATGATGGCAAAACATAAAAAAAAGAGGGTGTGTCATAATTAAAATTTTGA
>JAJPYK010000115.1:5615-6974 GCA_021205005.1 Paraprevotella sp.
AAACACCCTTATAAAGCGCTCCACGAAGCTCTATTTGGTTTTTTTTATTTAATTAATTTTCTTATTATTACTTTTTCAAAGGGCTTTTTTAATTATTAAAACCCTCTTCTTTATTTATCTTTCTACAGACATACGACAATCAGCCTCCCGATGTTCAATCGTTAGGATGATGATGATGACATGTAGCACTATACTTCATTTCTCTTGTATTTGTAGGCAAAGGTAGGCTTTTTCCGGCAGATCTACAATAAAAACAGCGAAAAAAATGCCGCGATTATTCTTTTCTTTTACCCCGCAGGTCGATTTCTTATGAAATCGTTATCCGGTACAGTCCTCGCATGCGGCGATTGCATCCTGTTCCGTCACCTCGGACGCCTCGACTTCCAGTCCGGAGAAGCCCATTTCAGCAGCTTTTTCTTTCGAGAAAGTGAAGTAGGTACATACGGCTTGTGTGCAACACTCGCCGGCACTGTTGAACAACGAGGCCTCTATCGTCACGAGATTACGGTTGACTCCCGTCACCCGGGCCACCAGTTTCAGATAGGTATCGCAGGTGGATACGGGACGCTTGTAACGTGTCTCCATTTTGGACGTGACCCCCGTCGTCTGCATGTTCCGCATGACAGCCCAGGCACAAATCTCATCGAGCATAACCGCCTGCACTCCGCCGTGCATCGTATCGTTCCAACCCTGGTAACGCGCCTGAGGATGCCAAAAGCATACCACCTGATCACCGTCTGCATAAAAGTCCATTTTCACTCCGGCTTCATTGTCCTTACAGCATCCGAAACAAAAATAACCGGCCTTATGCCGCCATGGATTCTTAATCTTTCTCATCTAAAGCTGTACATTGACTTTAATATTCATAATCCACACAAGCCCGACTCTTCTTGCAGTCCTTGAGTAAAGCAGCCACCGCCACATGCTCCGGATGTACGGCATAAGCCTTCACTTCGTCCATCGTGTCGAACTCACTGTAAAGAGCGATATCGAACTCCTCATCCGCATTGACGTTCAGTCCTACTTCTATTTTACGGATAAACGGTATCTTGGCCGGCAGATTCTCTATTCCTTTTTTAAATGTGGCCATAACTTCTGCTTTCCGTCCGGTCTCCATGTCCGGATCCAACCGGAATAATACGATATGTTTCACCATAATACAAAGAATTTATATGATTTATACTTCCATGTGCAAAGTTAATCTCCCCCGTCACTGCCTTCCATCGACCCATAACAGTGGCTCCCGGCACAACCTGTAAAAACAAAGAGAGACCATACTCTCGTATGATCTCTCTTCCTTTTCTTTTTTAATTCGTTTACTTGAAATACTGATTATTCAGCACTCGGAGTAGTTGTAGT
>JAJPYK010000097.1 GCA_021205005.1 Paraprevotella sp.
ATGACTACCTTTGCTAGGTTTTTTATAAGGAACAATACAATTCGAATTATGATAGCTAAAATCCAGGAACTTTTGGAGCAAATCAAGGCTCTGCAAGCATCCACTCCCGAAGAAGTTGAAGCGCTGCGCATCAGATATTTAAGCAAAAAAGGTGTCATCAATGCGCTGATGGCCGATTTCAGGGATGTGCCTGCCGAACAGAAAAAAGAAGTGGGCATGAAACTGAACGAGCTGAAGAACCAGGCTCAGGAGAAAATTGCAGCCTTGAAGGAAATCGTAGAAACCAAAGACGGCAACGACGATGACATCGACCTGACACGGACGGCGTATCCCATTACATTAGGTACGCGACATCCGTTAACCATCGTCAAGAACGAAATCGTGGACATCTTTTCGTGCCTCGGTTTCACATTGGCCGAAGGTCCGGAAATTGAAGACGACTGGCACGTCTATTCATCCATGAACTTTGCCGACGACCATCCGGCCCGCGACATGCAGGACACGTTCTTCGTAGAAGCCCGTCCGGACATCGTGCTCCGTTCGCATACGTCATCCGTACAGGCCCGCGTCATGGAAAGTCAAAAACCTCCCATCCGCGTCATTTGTCCGGGTCGTGTCTACCGTAACGAGGCCATTTCGGCACGCGCACATTGTTTCTTCCATCAGGTCGAGGGGCTTTATATAGACAAGGATGTATCTTTCACCGACCTGAAACAAGTCCTGCTCCTCTTTGCACAGGAAATGTTCGGCAAAGACACCCGGATCCGTCTCCGTCCCTCTTATTTCCCTTTCACCGTGCCTTCTGCCGAAATGGACATAAGCTGCAACATCTGCGGCGGAAAAGGCTGCTCTTTCTGCAAGCATACGGGATGGGTGGAAATCCTCGGCTGCGGAATGGTAGACCCTGCCGTATTGGAAGCCAACGGCATCGACAGCAAAGTCTATACCGGCTACGCTTTCGGAATGGGAATAGAACGGATCACCAATCTGAAATACCAAGTGAACGACTTGCGCATGTTCTCGGAAAATGATACCCGTTTCTTGGAAGAATTCAAGTCGGCCAATTGACATTCCGTGGGCGACAAGCTGATCACACGAAGTTATATCTGCATACTGGCAGCCAATTTCCTACTCTATTTCGGTTTTTGGCTGCTGGTTCCGGTTTTGCCCTTTTATCTGAAAGAAACCTTTTCGTGCAGCAAAACCCTCATCGGCACCATCTTGAGTTGCTACACGGTATCAGCCTTATGTACACGCCCCTTCATGGGATACCTCTACGACGGATTTGCACGCAAACCTATTTACATAGCGGCTTATTTCGTATTTACCAGCATATTCGTAGGCAATATTTTTGCCGGTCTGATGGCCATCTTCATCATGCTGCGCGTCGTGCACGGCATCGCATTCGGCACAGTGACGGTGGGCGGCAATACGTTGGTGATCGACATCACGCCTTCCAACCATAGAGGAACTGCGCTCGGCTACTACGGACTGACCAACAACATCGCCATGAGCATCGGACCCATGACAGGCCTCTTCCTGCACGATTCTCAGTTAAGCTACAAATGGATTTTCTGCATCAGCCTGCTGACGTGCGTCCTCGGATTCATCGCCGCTCTGATGGTCAAGGCTCCGCGCAAAGTACCGGTCAAACGTCCCCCCGTATCTCTCGACCGCTTTATCCTGCTAAAGGGCATTCCCGCAGGCATCGCCCGGCTTCTTCTGTCCATACCCTACGGGGCCACAACCAACTACGTGGCTGTATACGCACGGGAAATCGGACTTCAAGTCCACACGGGTTTCTTTTTCACGCTGATGGCCGTTGGTGAGGGCATCAGCCGTCTGTTTGCCGGAAAATACGTAGACCGCGGCTATATCACGCAAACCATCTCCGACTGCTTTTATGTGGTCATCGTAGCTTTTTTCCTGCTCTCCTGTTGTGCCACGCTCTTCACCTACAGTCTCGCATGGTGCGTTTTCATATTTTATCTCGTCCCCCTTATGCTGGGCGTCGGTTTCGGCGTCATGTTTCCGGCCTATAATACGCTCTATGTCAATTTGGCCCCTAACATCCAAAGGGGCACAGCCACAAGCACTTACGTGACTTCATGGACGTTGGTGTGGGACTGGGCGTCTCCACGGGCGGTTACATTGCCGAACACTATGCCTTCAACGCCGTTTATTTGTTCGGAAGCATACTTTGCCTCGTGTCCATGCTCTTTTTCAATCTCTACGTAACTCCTCATTTTCAACGCAATAAGATGCGCTGAAGCAATTTATTTTCCCGACGGGTCTGCCATATTGTCAGTCAAACGTCTCTCTACGGCAGTTTTGTAATCACAAAGAAATCTCAAGGGCCCGATTTCTTGATTTACGTCAATTATTCAGGCCCATTTCGGCATTTCGAGCCCTAAACTCTTGTATCACTACCATTTTGGCCGTACCTTTGCAGTGTCATAAGAAGAAAAAAGGTTATTAAAAGAGACCGAAACTTATTTAGGTAGAGGTTTTAAAGGTAAAAGGATTGTTTAATTAAAAAGGTAAAAAAGATTATGATGACGACAATGAGTATTATGCTGTTTGCCGTGATACTTATGGCAGCAGTGCTTGTGGTACTTTTCGCAGTAGTAATGATGTCCGGGACATACAAAGAGTCCAAATTAGACAAAGATTTGTTTGCATCCAGCACATCCATGTGGTTCGGTAAAGGATACGTCCGCACCGGAGCCACCTGCTAAGAGACACAAGATGAAGAGAAGAAAAGTAAGAAACAGTAAAAAACAAGTTAAGTAGAAATTTATAAAAAGCCAAAAGGCGGGCGAGGATGCGAATCCCTGTCCGCCTTTTGCTTTTCCTATGCGATAAGCGCACGAGATACAAAATAGGAAAAGCTCCGAAGTCGCATCGCAAAAACCGGCCCCCATCGTTCGTTTCTGCATTTTAATTCCTATTTTTGTCCCGTGATAACCCCTAAAAAGAAAAGACATGGAAACAGGATTGACCCATACCAGCACGCTCACCGTCGAAAGCCGGCATCTGGCCGTTCACGTGGGCAGCGGAGATCTGGAAGTTTTAGCCACCCCCATCATGGCGGCCTTGATGGAAAACGCAGCGATGATGGCCGTAAAAGAGGCTTTGGATGAAGGAATGACCACCGTAGGAGGGCATCTCAGCACGTCCCATATCAAACCGACGGCCCCGGGACAGACCGTCTGTGCCACAGCTACGTTGACCGCAGTAGACGGGCGCAAACTGACATTCAAAGTGACGGCCCGCGACGAATATGGCACGATAGGCGAAGGCGAACATATCCGCTTCATCGTAGACCGACAGAAATTCATGGCTAAACTGCAGGCTCAGACGCACTGAAAAACCGGAACCCGGCCATTGGCGTAAAAAGGCCTGCCGCACAATACGGAATTTTTCTCCGCAGATTGAGAAATTTTTCTCCGCAGATTGAAAAATCGTTTGGCGTAGAAAAATAAAGCCCTCTCTCCCGCTCCTTTTTGAAAAAAGAAAAAGAGAGGAAATAAAACTTCACAGGGCTACATTTCTTCATGTGGAAATGTAGCCCTGCAAACACAAACTCCGGCGATGAGATGCCGTGAAACCGCTCATTGAACTTGTGGAACGACCTCCGACTTCATATTGACCATTCTTACGCACTTGGGCGTCTCTTTCCGGGAAGATTCTACACTGAGAGAATCTTCTCCTATGCCGCGCCGATAAGAATAGCTGTCGCCATAATAACCATACTGATTCCAATAACGGTCATAATTACGCAAGGTGAACCATGTGGAGGAGTATATCCCGTCCATATAGCCCTTGAAATAGTCGGAAGAAAGGCTGTAATCGCGAATGTCACAATCTAAATCCGGATCGTCAAAACGCAAGTAAATCATTCCGTTACGCACCATCCACGTAAAATTATGTTCCACCGTAGCCATCCGTCCGCCGTAAGTGTAATAATAATCCGTCTCATAACCGTATCCCTGCGTATAATCGCCGTAATCATCGGGTACGAAATCCAGATCCGATTCCACGGCCTTCTGCCCGTCGACCATCATACCCAAGTCTCCGAACCAACGGGCCGACAGAAGATACCCCCGATGTGAGTCGTTCTCCTCGCATCCGCAAAAAATGGCTGTCAGGCAGCACACGATGGCAATTTTACCATATTCTATCCATTTCATCTTTCTGTCTGTTTAAGCATTCTATCCGCAAATATACACATTAATGTAACATATATGCAAAGAAAAACCCGATTAATAAATAGGGAAAACCCGATTATTCTTCCAGCGCACCGATAATCTCGCGTACGCTGTGACAACCGTGCCGCTCCAAATACTCGTCTATCCCGCGGGCTACTTTGACGGTTACGGCAGGATCGATGAAGTTTGCCGTACCGATTTCCACGGCCGTTGCTCCGGCCAAAAGGAATTCGACGGCATCGCGTGCGTTCATGATGCCGCCCAATCCCACCACGGGAATCTTTACCGCCTTGGCCACCTGCCACACCATACGGAGGGCCACAGGCTTCACGGCCGGACCGCTCAACCCACCGGTGGAAATGGACAATACGGGACGACGTCTTTCTACGTCGATCGCCATACCCATCAGCGTGTTGATCAGGCTCACGGAATCCGCTCCCGCATCTTCTACGCTGCGGGCAATGGAGGCCACATCCGTCACGTTGGGCGAGAGTTTGACGATCAGTGTCTTCCCGTAAACCTTACGCACAGCTCCCACCACCGAGGCCGCTCCCTCGGGCGTCACGCCGAAAGCCATGCCGCCTTGTTTGACGTTAGGACAGGAAATGTTCAGTTCAATGGCCGGGATATGCTCCAATTCATTGATTCTGGCCGCACATTCCGCATAGTCCTCGCAACACGATCCGGATACGTTGACGATCATGTTCGTACGGATATCCTGAATGCGGGGATATATATGCTCGCAAAAATAATCCACTCCTTTGTTATGCACTCCTACGCAATTCAGCATGCCTTGCGGCGTTTCCGCCATACGCGGATAGGGATTGCCTTCGCGAGGATTCAAGGTTGTTCCTTTCACGATAATTCCCCCGATATCCTCCAAACGGACGAAATCCGAAAATTCCAATCCGTAGCCGAAAGTACCGGAAGCCGTCATTACGGGGTTCTTCAACAGCAAACTCCCTATATTCACCCTTAAATCTGCCATAATAATCTATTTGTATTAAACACGGGACCTTCTTTACATACGCACAAATGCCCTTCAGTCGTATTCTCCACACAGCACAAACAGGCTCCGACTCCGCAGGCCATAAGATTCTCCAGCGAAACCTCGCATTCCGCTCCCTCCGCCTTGGCCTGTCGCGCCACAGCCACCATCATCGGCTTAGGTCCGCAAGTGGCCACACGATCAAAACGTTCGCTCTGCCATACGGAATGCTGTGTCACAAAGCCTTTCTCACCGAGCGAACCGTCTTCTGTCGTAATATACACCTTGCCTAATGCCCGAAACATATCCAATTGCATCAAATCGCCTGCCGAACGCCCGCCGAGCAAAAAAGAGGGCCGGCACCCTTTCTCCGCCATTTTCTTCCCCATATAAAGCAAAGGCGCCGTACCTACTCCCCCGCCTACAAGCAACACGTTTTCTTCGACCGAATCCGGCAGCGTAAATCCCTTGCCCAAAGGCATCACGACATTAAGCTTATCGCCCACCGATAACTTCCCCAAGCGGCGTGTACCGTCACCGACTTCGTGAATAAGGAACCATACTTCATTTTTTTCTTCATCCACATAATTGATCGAAATGGGACGCCGCAGAAAAGTCGTATCCGATCCTTCCACTTTCAATTCGGCAAACTGTCCGGGAAACATGGGAGGCAAAGGCTTCCCATCGGTTAATTTCAGCAGTATATACCCCTCCCGCAAACGTTCATTGGCCGTCACGACAAGGTCTAAAATGTATTTCATCATATATAATATATGTATTTAACAGGTATGTCCATACCCGTACAAAGATAGGCAATAAAATCGAAAGCTTTTTGAAAAAGATGCACATTTATGCGACATTGCCCCCTCTACGTCATCATGATTTGGGTCTGCAATATCCCCGAAGACAAGTAGCAAGGATATTTTTGTATAAGAATCATCATAAAATCAACTGAAAACCTCAAAAGTTCCATCATCAAAGAAAATCCTGATCTCTACAATCTTTCTCTCCGGTTTGTCTATATATTTTATTACCTCTCGTACAACCGGTACAGACTGTTCTCCCGGTCGATTAGCCTTCTGTCCATCCGTCCCATAAGAAGAAGACGCACTTTCTGCATTCCCGGCTTCAGAAGACGGGAACAAAGTCGGGGCTTCCTCACAACGGTCTTTACCTACTTGCCCCGTCCTGTCAGAAGATCCGTTTTCCTCTTTGTTGGTTTCATCTGAAACGGTTGTATACATCTCTCCTTCGCCAAACATCAACCAATTGCAATTAATGTCGGGAAAGCGACGATGGATGTCACTTACATGGTTGTTCGTCGGATTAGTTTTACCATTAAATATGTTTGACAAAGAAGCCGGAGATACGTCTATGGCTTTAGCAAACTCCTGTTGGGTCATGTTCTCCTGCCTCATGATCTGCAAGATTCTATCTTTCATCATTTTTTCTACCTACCTTAAATATGCACCGTCCGTAGGAGCATGATTTACGTTCACAAAGATAAAAATAAAAAGTAGTCCGCACAACAAATATAAAACATAAAGATGAATTTATTTCTGTAAACGCCAATATTCATTATGTTTTCAAATCATGAAT
>JAJPYK010000204.1 GCA_021205005.1 Paraprevotella sp.
CTATATGACGGGCGGACACGTGCAACGGGTAGTCCACGCACTCGTTTCGGCCTCGAAAGCCAACATCGACCTCCCCTTCGAGAAAGCCACAGCCATTGACCTGGCCGGCCGTGATGTATTCGAAGCCGTACAGACTTCGGTCAACCCCAAAGTCATCGACACCCCGCCGGTGGCCGCCGTAGCCAAAAACGGCATCCAATTGATAGCCAAAGCCCGTGTGACCGTACGGGCAAATATTCACCAATTGGTAGGCGGTGCGGGAGAAGACACCATCCTGGCACGTGTAGGCGAAGGCATCGTATCCTCCATCGGTTCGGCCGAAAACCATGAACAAGTACTTGAGAATCCGGATTCCATCTCCAAACTGGTACTGAAGAAAGGGTTGGATGCCGGTACGGCTTTCGAGATCCTGTCCATCGACATTGCCGACATCGACGTCGGCAAGAACATCGGAGCCACACTCCAGATAGACCAGGCCAACGCCGACAAAAACATCGCACAAGCCAAGGCCGAGGAACGCCGCGCCATGGCCATAGCGGCCGAACAGGAGATGAAAGCCAAGGCCCAGGAAGCCCGTGCCGAAGTCATCCAGGCCGAAGCCGAAGTACCCAAAGCCCTGGCACAAGCCTTGCGCGACGGACACATGGGATTCATGGACTACTATAAATTAGAAAACCTGAAAGGTGACACGGCCATGCGGGAAAACATCGGCAATCTGACGAAAGACGGTGTGAAAGACATCCTGAAATAAGGCACAACGGTGTAATAATTTCTCTGCGTCGGAATCGTCGACGTAAGACATTCATATTCAGACGAGAGTAAAACGGGAAATCATTCTCCGCAGATTAAGATTTCAATCTGCGGAGAATGATTTCCCGTTTGGCGCAGAATCGTCCGCCGATCTGCGGAACCATTTCTTCTGTAAACTTATCTCACCACGAATGCCGTTTAGGAACCATCTCTGAAGCTATGACCGGACGGAATAAATCCGACGGACGACAACTTTTCACCGTGCATCACGCCCACACGGATCATACGGACCTTCCGAAAGTGAGGAATGGTGAGGGAGATAGGACAGACCGACACTCCGTTTATTTCACCGGCTTTACCCCCTCTTGTGTGGGCGTCACGGCCTTGATCGTACCGTCCGGGTTGAATGCCATCTTGTCGATGCAGACTTCACGATGCGTGCCCGGCTGATGGTGCAAGTAATTCTTGTTGATGCGATGGTATACGATATACCACTCGTCCTTTCCCGGAATCTGGAGTACGGCATTGTGAGCCGTACCGTAAATCTGTTGGTCGGGACGCTGAATAAGGATAACCGGATTCTTCGCCACCTCTATCGGACCGAGCGGCGACTTCGACGTACCGTAAGCCACGTGATAGTTCGACGAACCGGTGTCGTCCACACTCCAAAGGAAATAATAAATGCCCTTGCGATAGAACACATAGGTGGCTTCCCTGAATGCATAATCCTGCAAAGTACCTACCTGCGGCGTCATCAAGGTTTCCGTCTCAGGTTTGATGCTCATCATGTCGTCGTTCAATTCCGCTCCGGCCATGTAACCGTTTCCCCAATACAGGTAGCTCTTGCCGCTTACGGGGTCTTCAAAGACGTCCACATCGATTTGTTGCCCTTGCTCCACTCCGGCCGGACGTCGGGTGATAATGGGATGACCGGCATCCGTAAACGGGCCGGTAGGCTTATCGGCCGTAGCTACTCCGATAGCCTTTCCTTCCGGGGTATTCCCGCTGAAATAGAAAAAGTATTTATATTTTCCATTGATTTTTTTCTCGATGATGCATGGTGCCCAAGCGTTTCCATCCGACCATTTGACCTGGTCGGTAGCCAAATCGAGCATGATGCCCTCATGACGCCAATCAGTCAGGTCCTTGGAACTGAATACGGTGAAGTAATATCCGCTCCACCCCGGAGCGCCGTCGGTTGTGGAATAGATATAATACTTTTTGGTCTGTTGGGCATACAGGATCTCAGGATCTGCATGAAATTCCGGAAGAACGGGATTCCCGGTTTTGGGCCTCTGGGCCGATAAATGGACCGAAACGCCCAACAAGCACGTCAGTGCAAGGGTTGCAAATGTATTTTTTAGCATGTCTGTATATGGATTAAGTTAATGTCAGCACCCCATGACTTCACGATAGAAGTCCAGCATATTGAAGATTTCACTCCGCTCTGCCGTCTGGTTGATATGAATATCCCCGATGTCGCCCAATAATGTTAAGTTAATGTGCCCCGCCGTATTTTTCTTATCATGCGTCATGAACTGATAGATTCGTTCGTATTCCTTACAATCTAAAGCGAACGCCCCATAATAGTTTTTAATGAAACTGGTGGTTTGCCACAGTTTGTCCTTCGGAAATCCTTCGCGCAGACTACTCAGATAAAGCTCGCACACCATTCCCCACGCCACGGCATAGCCGTGCAATACGGTGCGTCCCTCGACCAGGGCAAGGCTTTCCAGCGCATGCCCCGCCGTGTGCCCGAAGTTCAAGGCCTTGCGTATGCCTTGTTCATAAGGATCTTCCTCCACGACATGTTCCTTGATGGCCACACTTTTGGCCACCAGATCCTGCAACTTACGGTAATCCACATCATTCAGATCGAAAGTGATAAGCTCCGCCCAGTTTTGTTCCGTACTGATCAGACCGTGTTTCAGCATCTCGGCATATCCCGAACACAGGTTTTTATAATCCAATGTCTTCAGGAACTCCGTATCCAAAAGGACGCTGGCGGCAGGAGAAAACACACCGATTTCGTTTTTCAGGCCGTTAAAGTTGATGCCGGTCTTTCCGCCCACGGCCGCATCGACCATAGCCAACAGCGTGGTGGGAATGTTCAGGTAAGGTATGCCCCTTTTAAACGTAGATGCGGCAAAGCCTCCCAAGTCGGTTACCATCCCCCCGCCCAAGTTGACGAGTAAGGAATGGCGCGTACCGCCGCGACGGCCCAAATCCGACCATACGTGCATCAGCGTCTCGATGTCTTTGTTCTCATCCGTAGCGCCGATCACGATGGATTCAGCATGTTTCATAGAGTCCAGACCGGCAATGACCGGCCAGCATTGTGTTTGCGTAGTCTCGTCAGTCAATACGAACAGTTTGTCGTGCGGAATACGGTTAATGGCTTGTGCTAAACTTTCTTCCAAATTCTGCGAAATAATAATATCCTGCTTTTGCATGGCTCTCTCCTCTTATAAATTATCTGCAAAGATAGTTTTTTTGAAAGATACGATTCCCCTATCCTACTTTTTTCTTGCGAATTGTTTAAATTTGCAGGCGGTTAGGCAATAGGCTTATTTATTTTTGTTAAAACGAGAATTCCGGATTAAACCGGATGCACAGTTGCTCGTCTTACACACGGAATCAACTTTAGGAAAGAAAGAAACGATTTATAAAACATGATAAAAAAAAGAAACGTGTTGACCCTCGTGTTGTGCCTGTTGAGCGCATGCTTGTGGGCACAAAAAGTAACGGTCAGCGGAGTGGTGGCGGAGGAGGATACCAACGAGCCGGTGTTTGCGGCCTCTGTGGTGCTGCTGAATGCAGACAGTACATTAGTGACAGGGTGCAGTTCCAAGATGGACGGCAAGTTTTCAATCCCCGCAGTGAAGCCTGGAAAGTACCTTTTCAGAATCACTTATGTAGGTTTCAAGCCCTATTACAAGAATCTGCAACTGACGGCGTCGCACCCGAGCCTGGCGATGGGAACGGTGAAGTTGGAAGCCAATGCCGTAATGTTGAAAGCGGCGGAAGTCACGGCCCGTCAAGCTCAAGTGGAAATGAAAGCCGACACGTTCGTATACAACGCCGGAGCTTATCGCGTACCGGAAGGTTCGGCCTTGGAAGAGTTGGTAAAGAAACTGCCGGGCGCAGAAGTTTCTGACGACGGAACGATCAAAATCAACGGTAAGGAAGTGAAGAAGATCATGATAGACGGCAAGGAATTCTTCGACACGGATACCAAAATCGCCATGAAGAATCTGCCGACCAACATGGTGGAAATAATCAAGGCCTATGACCGACAGAGCGATTACACGCGAATGACGGGCATCGACGACGGAGAAGAGGAAACCGTACTCGACCTTTCAGTGAAAAAAGACATGAAGAAAGGTTGGATCAGCGACATTGATTTAGGCTACGGAACGAAGGACCGTTATACGGGACGAATGATGGTAAACCGTTTCACGGACAAGCTGCGGCTGACCGTGCTCGGCTCGGCCAACAATATGAACGACCGCGGATTTCCCGGCAGCGGAGGGTTCGGCGGATTCGGAGGCGGAGGAGGACTGGTGGCCAGCAAGATGGCCGGAATGGACTTCAACTGGGAAAACGGGAAGCAGGTACGGGAAGCAGGAAGATTGAGAATCGGCGGTAACGTACGTTATTCCAATAGAAGTACAGACGCTTTGAGTACGACCAACTCGGAAACATTCCTCAATACAGGGGCCAACAGTTCGTTCGACAACAGCAAAAACCTGAACCGTTCCGGCAATACAGATGTGAGCTCCAACTTCCGGTTCGAGTGGTCGCCCGACACCATGACCCGCGTCATGTTTTTCCCGAACTTCTCTTATTCAAAGAATTACAGAAACGGGGAGAGTTCCTCGGTGACGTTCAACGACGATCCTTATGCCAGAATGACCGACCCGTTGACGCAATACGAGGATTACGTCAAGGACAGCATCGTGGTGAACGACAACAAACGTTGGAGCCACAGCGACGGGAACAGTTATTCATTCGACGGTACGTTGATGGCTAACCGCCGTTTGAACAACAAGGGACGCAATCTCAGTTTGCGTTTGCAGGGGGGATATTCCGACTCGCAGAGCAACTCTCACAACATTTCGGACGTGAACTATTTCCTGAGAAGAGATGACGCGGGAAACCCGGGAAACGACTACACGCGCCGTTACAGCACGAATCCTTCCAAGAGCTACAATGCCAGCGCCAACCTGAGTTACAGCGAACCTTTATTCGCCGGAGCGTATTTGCAATTCAGCTACCGCTACCAATACCGTTACACCGACTCCGACCGTTCGATGTATGAGTTCTCGGACCTGATAGACTCTCTGTGGCAAAATCAAGGCATAGACTATCGGGACAATATCGCTTATTTGCCCGGCATCGACGTATTGGGAGCTTATATCGACACCCAAAACAGCCAATACGCCACCTATAAGGAGCATAATCAAGACGCTACGGTGATGTTCCGCTACAGTAAGGAGAAAATACGGTTGAATGCGGGAGTATCCTTGCAACCCCAGAAGACGTTCATGGATTATCAGAAAGGATCGTTGGACACCACCGTCGTGCGGAATGTGATGAACTGGGCGCCGCGTGTGGACTTCCGCTACAAGTTCTCGGACACCGGACAGTTGCGCTTCCGTTACAACGGACGTTCGGCGCAGCCTTCCATGACCAACCTGCTCGACGTAACCGATGACTCCGACCCGCTGAACGTATCGAAAGGTAATCCCGGACTGAAGCCTTCGTGGACCAACAGCATGAGCTTGTTCTACAACAACTACGTGACCGACAAGCAACGCGGTTGGATGGTCAACGCCAACATGAGCATGACGAACAACAGCATCAGCACGGCTGTACTCTACGATGAGTCGTCGGGTCAGCGCACGACCATGCCGATTAACATCAACGGCAACTGGAACTCCAACGTGGACGTCATGTTCAACACGGCCATGGGAGCTAAAAAGTATTTCAACTTCTTTACCTTCACGAACTACGGATATACAAATGCCGTGGGATACATCAGTTCCGACTCCCAAATCGGAGGCGGCGACATCACATCGGACCAGATCGTCAATCTCAGTCAGAAAAGTACGACCCGAACGACCAATTTGGGCGAACGGATGAATCTGAATTTCCGGAACGACCTGCTCGAAGTCGGCGTAAACGGGAACATCAATTACCAGCATGCGCGTAACGCCCTTCAGACCAACGCGAACATGGACACGTATACTTTCTCCTATGGCGGAAATGTCATCGTGAACTTCCCGTGGAACATGAGTCTGGCCACGAACATCGGCGAGAATTGCCGCCGCGGGTATGACGATGCTTCGATGAACACGAACGAACTGATCTGGAACGCCCAATTGTCGCAAAGCTTCCTGAAACAGAATGCAGCCACAGTATCGGTACAATGGTACGACATCCTGCACGAGATGAGCAATATCAGCCGTTCGCTGACGGCAACGCAACGTACAGATACTTGGACGAATGCCATCAACAGCTACGTCATGGTACATTTCATTTATAGACTGAACCTGATGGGTAGCCGGGAAGCCCGTGCCAGCATGGGACGACCGGGAGATGACGGTTTCGGCCCCGGCCCGGACAGAGGCCCGGGCGGATTCGGAGGTCCCGGCGGCCACGGCCCAGGCTGATTCGGAGGTCCTCGGTAGGACCTGAAGGACGGGCCATCGGGCGGAAATGCTTCCTTACGGACGAAGCATTTCCGCCTTTTTTTTGTCCGCATTCATGATCAGATACGCTTCTTTCCGACGCATGAGACAGAGGCCCGGTAAGGAAGCGTTTCAGTCCCAAAAATCAATCTGCGGAGATTGAGAAATTTTTCTGCGGAAATTGAAAACTTTTTCTGCGGAGATTGATGTTCCGACCTGCGGAGAAAAAAAATCTTTTTTTATTTCACCGCTTTTATTCCCGAGAATCCATTTTTTTTGTAAGTTTGTTTACGCTAAACAAATTCGACCGTGTTCGACGTCGTCATTTATAGTATAATCGGTGCATTTTACCTGTTCGTCGTATTGAGCCAGATGCTGGTCGTGATTCTCGAGAATCACCAGCCCGTAAAGACCGTGGCCTGGCTGATGGTCCTTTTTTTCCTTCCGGTGGCAGGACTTGTAGCCTACTTTTTTTTCGGCCGCAACCGCAAACGCGAGCATTTCGTAAGCAAAGCCTGTGCCAGCCAATTGGCCCGGCGTGCGGCCGTACGCTTTTACCAAGGCGGTTTCCCAGAAGTGCCGGAGGAACACAAGCCGCTGATCAAACTGTTTCGCCGCCAAAGCGGGGCTTTACCCTATGCCAACAATAAAATCCGTTTTTTCACGGCCGGCGTGGATATGCTCGACAATCTGCTGCGCGACATAGCTTCGGCCCGTCATCATATCCATGTGGAGTTCTACATCATCGAAGACGACCGGGTGGGACGTACGGTGTGCGAGGCCCTGGCCGCCAAGGTTCGCGAAGGTGTAAGCGTCCGACTGGTTTACGATGACGTGGGATGCTGGAACGTGAAGAAGATTTTTTTCAGACAGATGGAAGAAAAGGGCATGCAGGTGGCCCCTTTCCTTCCCGTACGCTTTCCCAAACTGACCAGCAAAGTGGATTTCCGCAACCACCGGAAAATCGTCGTAATCGACGGCATCATCGGTTATGTGGGGGGAATGAATCTGGCCGAACGCTATTTTTATCCTGCGGAAAGCGGAGAACCGGCCTGGCGCGACACTCATACCCGCCTTATGGGCAATGCCGTAGCCGGGCTGCAACGTGCGTTTCTCTCGGATTGGTATGTCGCAGTCCGACAGACGATTACCGAACAGGTGTATTTTCCTCACGAGGACGAGTGTCGCAAAATCATGGACAGCGACCGTGAGGCTTATGCAAGTCTGGATGCGCTGATACAGATCGTGACGTCCATTCCCACAGCTCCTTGGCCCGACATCATGCAGGGGTTGGTATTGGCCGTCATGCGTGCCCGCAAATACTGTTACTTGCAAAGCCCTTATTTTATGCCGACAGAGCGCATGTTGTTTGCCTTGCAAACCGCCGCATTGGCCGGAGTGGACGTACGGTTGATGATTCCGGAGCGCACGGACAAGCGTTTCCTGACGTGGGCTTCGCGCTCATTCCTTTACGATGTGATCCGTGCCGGCGTGAGGGTGTATCTTTATTACACCGGATTCCTTCATTCTAAGACGTTGGTGTGCGATGACACATTGGCCTCTTGCGGTTCCACCAATATCGACTTCCGGAGCTTTGAGCGAAACTTTGAGGTGAATGCTTTTGTATACGACCGCGGGGCAGCCTTGAGCTTGAAAGAAATATTCTTGAAGGATCAAACTCATTGCCGTCTGCTTAATTTAGAAACGTGGGAGACACGTTCCATTTGGTATCGGATGGCGGAATCGTCTATTCGCCTGCTGTCTCCTTTGCTTTGAAGAAAGAGAAATTGACACTTCCGTAGGCACGATGTTCCACGAAATGGGGATGGGCGGAAAAGTCGTTCGTTTTTCCGTGTTCCAGCACGAACAATCCGTCGGGTTTCAATATCGCTTTCCGGAAAACGAGGTCGGGCAGTTCCGCCAGATTCTTCAAGGCATAAGGCGGATCTGCGAAAATAAAGTCGCAAGTCTCCTGACATCTCTCCAGATAGCGGAACGCATCCGTACGCAGCAACGCACAGTTCTGCTCGTGCAATGCCTCGAGCACCCGGGCGATGAAGCCGAAGTGCATGCTGTCTCGCTCCACGGAGACCACCCGTGTGCATCCCCGCGAAAGCAGTTCTATCGTGATGCTTCCCGTACCTGCAAAAAGGTCGAGAGCCGCAGGCCCTTCTTCAAAATCCAAATATCCTTTCAGCACATTGAAAAGATTTTCTTTGGCAAAATCCGTCGTAGGACGTGCCTTAAAGTTACGGGGCACATCGAAATGCCGTCCTTTATATATACCGGTAATCACTCTCATATTCAACGGTTCTTTTATATGACATGCACCAGCAAGGAGAGCAGGTCGAATGGAATATCGGGAATGTGGGTAAGAAGAGAACGGCGGTAAATATCTGCCGGCACAGCGTTCTGCACGCGGCGCAGATACCGGGACAGACTTCGTGCCGTGCCATTTTTGATGGCATGGTTCCCCATCAGAATGCACACTTCATTCTGCACGTCCAACCCAAGATCCTTCCATACGGAAAGTATGAAATAAACGGCATTTTCCGTCAAATCCGCAGGAAAAGTATTGGCATAGCTCAGACGTTGCTCGCGAAAGCAGAACACAAAGAATTCATTTTCATGAAAGCAAACATAAAATCGTTGTTCCTCTTGCGGAGTAAGCATCCACATCTTTTCCAGCAACATCGTATGATTGTGGTATAACTTGATGTCGGGGAAACGTCGGCTCAAAGCTTGTTCTATTTCAAGATCTATGGTAAAAACCTGCGCGATATTCAAGTGAGGCAACAGATTATAGTAGGTCCTCACCTTCTTTTCCTGTGCGTAGGTCAGCCTATAAAGTGAATTCACCTCTTCTTTCCGGAAATATGCCAAAGGCACCTGTATGGAAGGCCCCGCGACCAACCCGCGAACAATGGCGGGACCCGCGTTTTGTATCATCGCCGATTGTGCGAGCGCTTGCCGCAACACATCGACAGGGGCCCCCTCACCTCCGTACAAATAAGACTCCCTCGTCAGAGAATCAGGATGAGGAGGGGTATAGTCATAAAAAGAAAATCCATCCGCGGTCAGGCGGATGGATAAACTATGTGATAGGTTCTGATTATTCCCAGTTGCCTGCATTGTTGTTCGGGTTCGTGAGATCTCCGATTTTCAGTCCGGGATACCGGCCTTGCTTCTCGGCATCGTCGGTCATGTTGTAAATCTCGCGTTCGTCCAAACCTTTCAGATAAGCCGAGTACGGCGCGCGACACTCCATGACGTTCTGCGTAGCTCCGGAACGGCCGACGTGGATACTTTTCTCCAATTCGAACTTTTGTCCGTCGCTATACGGGATATATTGAAGGGAATCCGCATTGCCATTAGGGCCCAACAGCGTCTGAGCCATCGGCATCCACGTTGTGTCACGACGGAAGTTCTGCAAGCCGTTGGCAGCAATAGCCGCGGCATTGCCGCTCTTTACGATGGCGGCAGCCTTTGCTTCGGTCAACCCCTTGGACATTTGTTCATCCGATAATTCCCCCACTTTCGCTATCAAGACGTCGAAAGAGTCGCAGAAATCGCCTTCGTGTTGCTGACGGTACTGTTCTTCCGCGTTTTTGATTTGAATCAAACGAGCCTTAACCGCTACTTCACGCAAATCTCGTTCTTTGTTGAACTCGATGGGTTGCATGATACTCTTGTAGCATAGATAAAGCAAAACCACTGCGCATAAGCCCAGAATGACATTAATTGCTTTTTTCATGATACTTTATAATTTTATTTGTTACATTCGCATCGCAAAAGTAGGATAAATAAATTTAATATACGACATTTCGAGGAACTTTTTATCGCGGTTTTATGATAAATAAGGATTTAGAGGGGGTTATAGCGGGGAAATGCCCGTTTACGCCGACGGAGGGACAGCGGAAAGTGATTGCCATGATGGCTGATTTCCTCCTTTCAGGCGACAAAGACGGGGTCTGCCTGTTGCGCGGCTATGCCGGAACAGGGAAGACTTCGGTGATGGGAGCGCTGGTCATGGCACTGTCCGACTTGAAACAGAAAACAGTGCTTTTGGCGCCGACGGGCAGGGCTGCCAAAGTATTTGCATTGCATTCGGGACATGCGGCATTCACCATCCATAAACGGATTTACCGCCAGAAGTCGTTCTCGAACGAGACAGATAAATTCTTACAGAATGTCAACTTGCAGAAGGATACGCTGGTTATTGTAGTCGAAGCGTCCATGATCTCCGGATCCGCCGGCAACGGATGGGGATTCGGCAGCGGTTGCCTGCTGGACGACCTTGTACATTTTGTCTATTCGGGAGAAGGATGCAGCTTGATGCTGGTCGGTGATGCGGCCCAATTGCCGCCCGTAGGCGAGGAACTCAGTCCCGCATTGTCGAGCACGGCATTGAAGGGATATGGACTGCACGTATGGGAGGGCGAACTGACTCAGGTCGTGCGCCAGCATGACACGAGCGGCATTCTGTGGAATGCCACCCGATTGAGGCAGTTGATCACGTCGGACGACTGCACCGGCTTACCCGGCATCCGTTTCCAAGGTTTCCCGGACATCCGGAGCGTACCCGGAGACGAGTTGATCGAAACGTTGGAAGAATCTTATAGTCGATGCGGATTGGACCAGACGATTATCGTGACGCGATCGAACAAAAGGGCAAATATATATAACAATGGAGTACGCGGGCGCATTTTGGGACGAGAAGAGGAGCTGACGGGCGGCGACCAACTGCTGATCGCCAAGAACAACTACTTCTGGGTCGGCGGGCAAAAGGACTGTCCGTTCGACTTTTTGGCCAACGGCGACGTGGCCGTCGTACGCAGAGTGCGGCGCACCCGCGAGCTTTACGGATTCCGATTTGCCGACGTATTGTTACGCTTTCCCGATTACGATGATGTGGAACTGGAGACCACTGTGCTCCTGGATACGTTGCAGAGCGAAGCCCCTGCACTGACGAGAGAACAGGCGGACGCTCTGTTCCGGGCCGTAGAAGAGGATTATGCGGAGATTACCGTTCGCCGGGAACGCTTGAAAAAACTGAAGTCGGACCCTTACTTCAACGCCTTGCAGGTAAAGTATGCTTATGCCGTGACCTGCCACAAGGCACAAGGCGGACAGTGGCAACGGGTCTTCGTGGATCAAGGTTACGTGACGGAGGATATGCTCACCGCAGATTATCTCCGTTGGTTATACACCGCTTTCACCCGGGCTACGGATGTCTTGTATCTGGTAAACTGGCCGGCGTCGCAAACCGAAGGCACGACTGCAGTCCGATAACCTCTGTCCGATAACGGCAAGTCCGGATACGGGCATTGCTCTCTGCCGTATGCTGTCCTTCCATCGGAAGGCCTCCGCTCCGTCATACGGAAACAAAAGGATTTAAACCTGGACATAAAAAAAAGGAGGTGTGTCAAAACTAAAATGACTACTCCGAAAAGTTACAAATAGTAATTATAACACTTGAAAGGGTCGTATCAAGCTCTGTATTGAGTAATGATACGACTCTTTCTTTAGTCTTTTAGGATACCCAAATTTCAAATTATAAGTTCATATTTTCAAAAACTGAGTTTTGACACAACCTCGCATCTGTATCTCATCGTCAATTATAACGCAGCCAACTCGATAAACTTATCTATGGCAGCACTCAGCCCGTCGGCATTTTTACCGCCGGCTGTGGCAAAATGAGGTTGTCCGCCACCGCCGCCTTCGATCAATCGGGCTGCTTCGCGGATAAGTTTACCCACATTCATACCGTGCGCCTTGACCATATTGTCCGATGCCGCCGCGGTCAGTGTCGGTCTGCCTTCATGCAAACGGCCCAACACGACGAGCGCGTTTTCGGCCTCGCCACGCAACTGAAAAGCGATATCTTTGGCAATATCGGCCGGAACGGGCAGACAGCCGCGATACACCGTTACTCCATTGACCACCGTAGCCTGAGCCATGATATTCTTTTTCATCTGAACAGCTTTCTCACGGAGACTCTCTTCCAACTGTTTCGTCAATGCGGAATTCTCCTCGATAGCCTTACGAATGGAAGCTTTTACATCGGGAGCATTGTTGAACATGGCACGCAATTCGTTCGTCAGGTCCTGCAAAGTGTAGAGCATCTCCTCCACCTTGGCCCCCGTAATGGATTCGATACGGCGGATGCCGGCAGCCACGGAACTTTCGCTCAGAATCTTCACCATGCCGATACGCCCCGTAGACTTCACGTGACAACCGCCACAAAATTCCACGCTATCGCCGAACTGTACCACACGCACCCGGTCACCGTATTTCTCTCCGAAGAGGGCAATGGCCCCCAATCCCTTCGCGTCTTCGATAGGAATGTCGCGATGGTCTTGCAACGGAAGGTCGGCACGAATCTGTGCATTTACCATACGCTCCACCTGACGAAGCTGCTCGTCGGTCACTTTCTGGAAATGGGAAAAGTCGAAACGCAGATACTCCGGAGTAACTAAAGAACCTTTCTGTTCCACATGATCGCCCAGCACGACGCGCAACGCATGGTCGAGCAAGTGCGTACAAGTATGGTTAGCCTCACTGGCGGCGCGCAAATCGGTGTCGACACAGGCCATGAAAGCCGCATCGGGATGTTGAGGCAAAGTCTTGGCGATATGCACAGGCAGGTTGTTTTCCCGTTTTCGTAACCAGGATTTCGATGTTTTCGAACTCGGAACATAATAAGAAGCGGTAACCTACTTGTCCAACCATCTCAGCATAGAACGGGGTGTAGTCGAGCACGATTTGATAGAACGTCTGTTTCTTTTGCGTCACTTTGCGGTAACGCAGGATATGACATTCATATTCCGTGTAGTCCCATCCTTTGAACTCGGTTTCACCCTCGGCCAGTACCACCCAGTCGCCGGTCTCCACGGCAGCGGCGTTGCGGGCACGTTCCTTCTGTTTCTGCATCTCCACATCGAAGGCCTTTTCATCCACCTCCATACCGTTTTCCCGGCAAATCAGTTCCGTCAGATCGAGCGGGAAGCCGTAAGTATCGAACAAAGTAAAGGCCTCTACCCCGTCGATAACGTGCTTGCCGGCAGCTTTCGTCTCGGCCATTACGCGATCGAGCATACGTATACCGGTGTCCAACGTGCGGAGGAAAGAATCTTCTTCTTCTTTGATCACCTTTGAAATCAACACCTTTTGAGCCTCAAGTTCGGGATAAGATTTCCCCATCTCCTGTACGAGTACAGGCAAAAGCTTATACATAAAAGCCTCTTTCTGCCCCAGGAAAGTATAGGCATAACGAACCGCGCGGCGCAAGATGCGGCGAATGACGTAACCGGCTTTGGCATTGCCCGGCAATTGCCCGTCGGCTATGGAGAACGCAATGGTGCGAAGATGATCGGCCACGACGCGCATAGCCACGTCTTTCTTCGGATCTTCACCGTAACGGCAGCCGGAAAGTTCGCCGATCACCTTGATGATGGGCTGGAACACGTCCGTATCATAATTGGAGCGTTTGCCCTGCATCACGGCGCATAGACGCTCGAATCCCATACCGGTATCGATGACTTTCGCCGGAAGCGGCTCCAACGACTGATCGGCCTTACGGTTATATTGCATGAACACGAGGTTCCATATTTCGATCACCAACGGATTGTCTTTGTTGACCAGGTCGCGACCGGGTACTTTCTTCTTCTCTTCTTCCGGACGCAGGTCGATATGGATTTCGGAGCAAGGTCCGCAAGGCCCCGTAGCCCCCATTTCCCAAAAGTTATCATGCTTGTTGCCATTGATGATATGATCGGCCGGAAGATACTGTTCCCAATAGGAAGCCGCCTCGTTATCACGCTCCAGACCCTCTTCGGGCGCCCCCTCGAACACAGTGGCATAGAGGTTCTCCTTGTTGATTTTCAACACGTCGACCAGGTACTCCCACGCCCATCCGATGGCCTCTTTCTTAAAATAGTCGCCGAAGCTCCAGTTGCCCAGCATCTCGAACATGGTATGATGATAGGTATCATGGCCTACTTCTTCCAGGTCATTATGCTTTCCGCTCACGCGGAGGCACTTTTGCGAATCGGTGCAACGCTTGCTGGTGGCAGGACGGTTGCCCAGGATAATGTCTTTGAATTGGTTCATGCCCGCATTTGTGAACATCAGCGTCGGGTCGTCTTTGATGACCATCGGCGCAGACGGAACAATGAGGTGACCCTTGGACTCGAAGAATTTGACGAACGAGTCGCGGATTTCGTTTGCAGTCATTTGATTTTTATTTTATGTGTCACTATTCTCAAAAAAGTTTTGCAAAGATAACTTGTTTTGCCTACTTTTGCAAGTAAATGACTGGAAACGAATGACAGTAGAATTGATTTAGCATGGCACTGAACCCGAACAAAGAGTTGAAACTTTATTATTCCATCGGCGAGGTGGCCGAAATGTTCGGCGTGTCCGAGACGTTATTGCGTTATTGGGAAAAGGAATTTCCCACCATAGCTCCTAAAAAATCGGGACGTAACATACGGCAGTACTCTCAGGAAAACATCGAACAGGTGCGTCTGATTCACAATCTGGTCAAAGTCAAAGGGATGAAATTGGCGGCGGCGCGTCAGGCATTGAAGAACTACCGCGGCGAAGTGGAAAGAGACGTGGAAGTCGTCAACCGCCTGAAAGCCATACGCGAGGAGTTGATGCAGATCAAAAAGGCATTGGACGGATTGGTCTGATTTCCAGAGCGGGAAACCGGTTCCGGAACGGGAATCGGAACGCCCGGCTGAAGACCCGAATTTTTTCTCCGCAGATTGATTTTTTTCTCCGCAGATTGAAAAATCATTCGGCGCAGAAAAAAAATGCAGGAACGCGGAGAACCGCAATCGTTCTCCGCGTCCCTGCATTTATGTTGAACGTAGAAGGCGTCTTCTTGAGTTGAAATCACCCGAGACGAACCACTTCTTCTATACCTTTCATATTCTTGAGCCGGTTGCAAATAGCCTTGACATCCTCCACGTCATGCACGCCCAATTCGATGGTACCGTCGAAAATGCCGTCTTGCGTGGTCACCGTCAATTTATTGATGTTGACGTTCAGTTGCTCCGACAGTACGCCGGTGATGTCGTGCAGTACGCCGATGTTGTCGATACCGCTCACTTTGATGGTGGCCGGGAAGAACAGCGTCTTATGTACGTCCCATTTGACCGCCAGAATCTTGTTCCCGTCGCTGGTCTTGATTTTAGCGGCCACTGGACATTGGCGTTTGTGGATATACACCCGCCCGTCGCTGTCGAGATAACCGAGCACATTGTCCCCCGGAATCGGATGGCAGCATTCCGCGATGATGAAATTGCGGATATTTTCTTCGTTCAGCACGACGGTCTTTTTCCGATCCACCAGATAAGGTTGCTGCGGAACTTCGCTCTCCTTTTCTTTCTTCGGCGATGTCTTTTTCTTCAGGAACGGAATGAAATCCGTCCAACTGCTACTCTTGCTACTCGACTTTTCGCGCAAGACATCCAAATCGGCATTGCCCAAGACGACATTCTTACTGCCGATAGCCTGGAAGAGTTCTTCGCGGAATTTGATATGGTGCAATTCGCACAGTTTGTCTATATTGATGCTGTTGGGCTCTATTTCAGCATGTTCGAAGAAAGCGTTGAGCATTTCCTCGCCTTGCTTCTGCTGTTCGCGCTCCTCTCTGCGCAGAATGGCCTGTATCTTGCCCTTGGCCTTGGCCGTGGTCGCAAAGTTGATCCATTCTTTTTGCACGCGCTGGGTTTTCGAGGTCAGGATCTCCACTTGGTCGCCGCTATGAAGTTTGTGGCTGAGCGGCACGAGTTTATGGTTCACCTTGGCCCCGATGCAATGGCTGCCGAGGAAGGTATGGATGCTGAAAGCGAAATCGAGCGCGGTACAGTCGGCCGGCATTGTCTTGAATTCTCCCTTAGGAGTGACCACAAAGATCTCGGATGCATAAAGATTCAGTTTGATGGCATCCAGAAAGTCCAAGGCATTGGGTTGCGGATCGTCCAGAATTTCCTTGATGGTGTGCAACCATTTTTCCAGTTCATCTTCACTGTCGGCCGTGGTCTTGCCGCCTTCCTTGTATTTCCAATGCGCGGCAAATCCCTGCTCTGCCATCTCATCCATGCGGCGGGAGCGGATCTGTACCTCGATCCATTGCCCCGTATTGCTCATCAGAGTGACGTGCAAAGCTTGATAACCGTTGGTCTTGGGATGAGTCAGCCAGTCGCGAAGGCGTTCGGGATGAGGCTTGTAGATTTGGCTGGCACAGACATAAATACGGAAACATTCGCTGATCTCGTCTTCCGGTTTCTGCGGTTCGAAAATGATTCTTACCGCCAGAATGTCATACACCTCCTCGAACTCGATGTGCTTGTTCTGCATCTTGCACCAAATGGAATAGGGTGTCTTGATGCGCGCCTTAATGGTGTAAGTCAGCCCCATGCGGTCCAATGCCTCTCGAATCGGACGGGTGAAGTCCTCGAAAAGCGTCTCGCGGTGTTCGCGCGTCTGGGCCAGTTTGTTAATAATCTGCTGATATTCTTCAGGATGTTCGTACTTAAAGCTCAAGTCTTCAAGTTCTTCCTTGATTTTATTCAGACCGAGCCGATTGGCCAGCGGAGCGTAAATATACAGGGTTTCTCCTGCAATCTTGTATTGTTTGTTGGGCGGCTGCGAGCCCAAGGTACGCATGTTGTGCAATCGATCGGAGATCTTGATGAGAATGACGCGTATGTCATCACTCATCGTCAACAGCAGTTTCTTGAAGGATTCGGCCTGGGCAGACGCCTTGTCTCCGAAGATTCCGCCGGAGATTTTGGTCAGTCCGTCCACGATTTGGGCGATTTTGGAACCGAATATATTCGAAATATCTTCCACCGTATAATCAGTGTCTTCCACCACATCGTGGAGCAGCGCGGCACAAATGGAAGTAGATCCCAAGCCGATCTCTCCGCACACGATCTGCGCTACGGCCAGCGGGTGCATGATATACGGCTCGCCCGACAGGCGCCTCACACCCTTATGGGCTTGTTTGGCAAAATTAAACGCCTTGGTTATGATTTCCACCTTTTTACGGTGTCGCGAAGCCTGATAGGTATCGACCAAATGCTGGAACGCATCGTTCACCATCTTTTCCTCGTCAAGTTGTTTTTTTGCAACATCGTCCATAGTCGCTCATTTTTATCTGTTCGCGAAATATTTATTTAACTTTCAGCTTCTTTCCAGCTTGAATGCTGGATCCCTTGATTCCATTGAGACGTTTGAGTTCGCTCACAGTGGTACCGTTGCGTTTGGCAATGGCGGAAAGCGTCTCTCCGGAACGCACCGTCACGGTCTTACTCCTCTCCGATTTGTTGTTTTTCTTACTGCGTTTACTTTTTTTGCTGCGACTTTCCGTAGAGGGTACTTCGACCTGGTTGACGGAGACTTCGCTACGGTTGGTGAACAACTCGTCCGATCTGTAATTGTATACCGAGTCGCCGGCTTCGATGAATGCCGTAATGCCATGGGTCGGCAGACGCAGGATGCAACTTTGTTTGGAGCCCGGAATCAAACCGGTACGATACTGCGGATTGAGTGCCTTGACTTCTTCCGCTTTCACATTGCATACCGCCACGATCTGATTGAAGTGCACGTCACGGTTCACCACAATGGTATCCGTGCTGGGAGGAAGCGTAGCCGTCATCGGACATATATTGTGTTCGCAATAGTAATTCATGACGTAATTGGCCGCGATGAAAGCCGGAACGTAACCTCTTGTCTCCGGGGGCAGATAAGGATAGATTTGCCAATAATCACGGCTTCCCCCTGCACGGCGGATGGCCTTGTTCACATTGGCCGGCCCGCAATTATAAGACGCGATGACCAATATCCAATCTCCGAATATATTGTACAGGTCTTGCAGATAATGGGCTGCGGCATAAGACGATTTGATCGGGTCGCGCCGTTCGTCGATCAGACTGTTGACGTCGAGCCCGTATACTTTGCTGGTGGAAACCATGAACTGCCACAGCCCCGCTGCTCCGACCCGCGAAGTGGCTCCGGGATTAAGCGCCGACTCGATGACCGGCAGATATTTCAATTCCAACGGAAGCTGATAACTTTCCAAAGCTTCCTCTAAAATGGGAACATAGAAGTTGCTTGTTCCCAATATGTAAGACACGGAACGGCGCAACTTGGTGCAGTAAAGATCAATAAACTTCTGCACCACGTCGTTATACGGCATTTCGATGACATTCATCAGTCGGTGAAGACGCGAGATGTATTCTTCCTTGCTATATTGGGGATTCTCGTCGGAACTTTCACACTTCTCGTCCACACCCAAATAATTCTTGGTATTCCATTCCTGCAACAAGCTGTCGATATCATAGGTCATACCTTCCGGCAGATCGATGATCTCATCCTTTCCGGTGTGATCGTCGTGTACGGTAATATCGTTTTGTGCGCTTATACCCGTAGCGAACCAAGCAGCGATGCAGAATATTCCAATCTTCTTCATCATGTTTTAAAAGTTTAAATTACACTGGACTCCCACCGATGCGTCGTGCCCCCGGTTGCCGAATTTGAAGACGGCCGGTTCGATATGCAAGCCCAAATCCTTGGAGATGTCGAACGACGAGAGTTCCGCATCCACATAAGCGTCCACAACGGACAGCAGATATACGGCAATCATGGCAAAGACACTCATGTCCCTGTACTTGCGGTAGTAGTTCTTCTTATTTTTGAAAATCTCTTTATACTGATCTTCTCGCCCCGCGATGCTGTAATTCAACGGGAGCATATTTTCATAACTTTTCGTATTGGGATCGTCATCCATTATATCCAGATAAGCCTGTGAGTAGTCGCCATACATTAGATTGTTCCAAGTCAAAGCATAAAGACAGCCCAAAAAGCCTCCATAAACGATAGGTATTTTCCACAACTTACGGTTGTAGATCTGTCCGGCTCCGGGAATAATCAATGAAAGCCATAAAGCCCGCTGGGGATTCGGAATGAAACGCTCTTTCATAAAAGGGGTGTTGCGGAGCAAAGAATCGCTTTTTTGTCCGATAGCCGTAGAATCGAGTGCGGTCAAAGACGGAAGGAGAATATCCGGAACCGCTTGCGTCAGACTATCCGGGAGGTCCGGCGATTTCGGCTCGATAATCTTGGCCGTCTGCACACTGTCTTTTATCACCAGTACGCTGTCCGATGCCGACGGTACGGGAGAAACGGACGGACGGGGCTGTCCCCAAACAGAAGACATCCCACTACGCATGAACAAGATGCCGAGCAGGATGAATAAGTGACAATATATGAGACTATTACTTTTCAACTTTTCAATCGATCAAACAGTTCTATGATGCGTTCCAAATCTTCTTCGTTGGCGAAAGGAATGCTGATCTTGCCTTTACCTTTTTCCGAGCAAGTCAATTGCACCTTGGTCTGAAAGAACTTGGACAAACTATGTTTCAAAATATTATAATCCTCAGGCAACCGTGCGCCCTTGGGAGTGATTTTCTTTCCGCCGCTCCTGACGCTTTCGCCCTCGGTCAGCGCCTTGACCATTTCTTCGACTTTGCGCACGGAGAGCTTCTCGGAGATGATTTGCTGGAACAATTTGATTTGCAACGTAGGATTGTCCAACGTAAGGAGTGCGCGCGCGTGTCCCTTGTCGATTTCCTTGTTTTGCATAGCCATCTTGATCTGGGCCGGCTAAAGGATAAGACGCAGGTAGTTGGTTACTGTCGTGCGTTTCTTTCCTATGCGTTCGCTCAGCTTCTCTTGAGTGAGGCCGTATTGTTCGAGCAGGTGCTGGTAAGCCAGCGCAATTTCCACGGAATTCAGGTCTTCGCGCTGTATATTCTCGATCAAAGCCATTTCCATGACGTTCTCATCGTCCGCCGTACGGATGTAGGCAGGGATGGTGGACAAGCCGGCCAGTTTAGCCGCCCGCCATCTTCGCTCGCCCGCTATGATCTGAAACGTATCATCGTCCATCTTGCGCAACGTAATGGGCTGTACGATACCGATCTCGGCTATGGAGTCGGCCAATTCGCGCAGGCTGTCGGCAGCAAAATCTCGTCTCGGCTGATTAGGATTGGGCGCGATAAGGTCCAATTCTATTTCGTTGATGGTGGATGAGCCGTCCGTATGCACCTCTTTGGTAGATATCAAGGCGTCCAAGCCTCGTCCTAAGGCAGGATATTTCTTGTGTACAGCCATTTCTATTTATCTTTTTCGATGATTTCTTTCGCCAGAACCAGATGATTTTTCGACCCCGTGGAGTCGGTGTCATACAGGATGACGGGAATCCCGTGGCTCGGTGCCTCACTGAGCTTGACGTTCCGCTGGACAACCGTCTTGAAAACAAGCTCCTGAAAATGCTTCTTCACCTCATCATAAATCTGATTGGCCAGCCGCAGGCGACTGTCGTACATGGTGAGCAGGAATCCCTCGATTTCCAACGAAGGGTTCAGTTTAGACTTGATGATCTTGATGGTGTTCAACAATTTGCTGATACCCTCCAAAGCGAAGTATTCGCATTGCACCGGAATGATGACCGAATCGGCGGCCGTCAGGGCATTGACGGTGATCAGTCCCAAAGAGGGCGAGCAGTCGATCAGGATGTAATCGTATTCGCTCTTCATGGGAACAAGTATATTGGAGAGCACCTTTTCCCGGTTGGGCAGGTTCAGCATTTCGATTTCCGCACCGACAAGGTCGATGTGCGAAGGGATAATATCCAATCCGTCGATATCGGTCGTGTAGATGGCATCGTGCACATCGGCATGATCTATGATACATTCATATATAGAGCAGTCTATCTCTGAAACATCCACGCCCAACCCGGACGAAGCATTGGCTTGGGGGTCTGCATCGACCAACAAGACCTTCTTTTCCAAGGTGGCCAGCGAAGCAGCCAGATTCATCGCAGTCGTAGTCTTGCCGACCCCACCTTTCTGATTTGCTAAGGCTATTATCTTTCCCATATCCTATTGTTTGGTTAGCACAAAAGTAGTGCATTCTCGACGAGCATGCCCGACCGAGTGCGGAGAGAAACGTTAAATTGTTGAAAACTCGATGATATTGTTAATAACTACACGATGCATCATTTCGCAAAGATAATGTTTTTCGATGAAACTACTGACGTTTAAACCTTTTTTCGTACTTTTGTAGAAATAAACCGGAATAAAAATGAACGACAAGAGGCCCCTGATTTTACTTTCGAACGACGACGGCGTGCAAGCGAAAGGACTGAATGAACTGATTGATATGCTTTCCCCTATGGGAGATTTGCTCGTAATGGCCCCGGACGGCGCACGCTCCGGAGCGGCGTGCGGGATTACGTCCCATAATCCCTTACGATACAAAGTGCTGTCCGTGCGGCCAGGCGTGAAAATATGTGCGTGCAGCGGGACACCGGTAGACTGCGTGAAACTGGCGATAGAGAAGGAAACCGACCGCAGGCCGGACATCGTGGTGAGCGGCATCAACCACGGCGACAACTCTTCCGTCAGAGTGCACTATTCGGGCACGATGGGAGTGGCCTTGGAAGGCTGTATGAAAGGCATTCCATCCGTAGGATTCTCGCTGTGCGACTTCGACGAAGACGCCGATTTTGCCCCGGCTGCGCCCTATGTACACCGCATTACGGAACGCATCCTGCATACGGGATTACCCTCAGGCGTCTGTCTGAACGTCAACTTCCCCAAGCCCTCTGCCGAGCCGTATGCCGGCATGAAAATATGCCGGATGGCCCGTGGCACGTGGTCGAACGAATGGTACGAAGCCGACCATCCGAAAGGAACGAAGTACTTTTGGCTTACGGGAGAATATACGAATCTGGAACCGGAGGCCACAGACACCGATGAATGGGCGTTGGCCCACGGTTGGGTGGCCGTCGTGCCCGTTACGGTAGACATGACAGCTTATGCCGCCCTGAATAGCCTTAAAGACCTGGAGACCTTATGAAATACTATCTGATCGTAGGGGAAGCCAGCGGCGACCTGCACGCATCGCACCTCATGAAAGAGTTAAAAGCCAAGGATGCCGATGCCGAATTCCGTTTTCTGGGAGGAGACCTGATGCAAGCGCAGGGCGGAACGCTGGTGCGCCATTACAAAGACCTGGCCTACATGGGCTTCGTCCCAGTATTGCTCCATCTTTCCACAATATTGCGCAACATGAAGGCTTGCAGACAGGACGTGCTCGCCTGGCAGCCGGACGTGTTGATCCTGGTCGACTATCCCGGGTTCAACCTGTCGATAGCCGAGTTCATACATGCTCATAGCGATATCCCCGTCTACTACTATATTTCACCGAAAATCTGGGCATGGAAAGAATATCGCATCAAGAACATCAAACGAGACGTGGACGAACTGTTCTCCATATTACCTTTCGAAGTCGACTTTTTTGAAGGGAAACACCATTATCCGATCCATTACGTGGGTAATCCTACACTCGATGAAGTGGAGGAATACCGGACCACTACGGAGGACTCCTTCCCACGTTTCGTAGCCGACCACCATCTCTGCGGCCGCCCCGTAATCGCCTTGCTGGCCGGAAGCCGCAAACAGGAAATCAAGGACAATCTGTCCATCATGATGGAAGCGGCTTCGGCCTATGCCGACCGATACGAACTGATTTTGGCGGCTGCGCCGAACATTCCTCCGGATTTGTACGAAAAAGTGGAGGGAGAGAAGCATATCAAGATGATTTATGGACAGACTTACCGAATCCTGAGCCATGCCTGTGCAGCCTTGGTGACCTCGGGGACAGCGACGTTGGAAACCGCCCTGTTTCGCGTCCCGCAGGTGGTTTGTTATTATACGGCGTGCGGAAAATTGGTCTCGTTCTTACGCCGCCACATTCTGAAAGTCAAGTACATCTCATTGGTCAATCTGATCGCCGGACGGGAAGTCGTACCCGAACTGGTGGCCGACGGGATGAACGCGGAACGTGTCCGCAAGGAGTTGGCCCTCATCCTTCCCGACGGGATAAAACGGGAACGACAGTTACAAGGCTACGAGGACATGGCCCGAAAATTGGGACAGGCCGGCGCACCGGACCGGGCCGCGGAATGGATGATCCGGCTGCTGAGACAGAAGGTACGGAAACGGGAATGACCTCACCGGGATTTTCCGTCCGCACCAGGGACCGGCACCTTACCCAACGAGACTGCAACCCAAACGGTCACAGTCTCGTTTTATTTTAACTTATTTTTCTGCGGCAAACGATTTTTCAATCTCCTGAGAAAAATTTCTCAATCTGCGGAGAATGATTTTGCGGCCTGCGGACATCCGCCTTATAAAAGCATGCGCGTGTAGAGGTAAATCACAGCTGCGGGGATCGCCATCAGCGAACTGTCGAAACGATCCAACATGCCTCCGTGTCCCGGAAGAAAACTGCCGCTGTCTTTGATTTGCAATTGACGTTTGAACAAGCTTTCCACCAAATCTCCCCACGTGCCGAACAGTACGACGACAAAAGCCAGGCCCAGCCATTCCATAGGACTGAGCAACTGTTCGAAACGGGCAAAAATCTGGGAAACGGCCAAAGCCACTATCCCTCCCCCGATGGAACCTTCCCAAGACTTGTGAGGTGAGATGCGCGGAAACAACTTGTGCCGTCCCAAAAGCGTGCCGAAGCAATAAGCGCCGGAATCGCTCACCCACAAGAAGATGAAGACCGAAAGCGGAAGCATGGTATTATAGACCACCCCGATACTGCTTGCGGCATCCGGCTGGAAAGCCAGCACATTCAGCAACGCAAACGGCAGGGCCACATACATCTGGCTCATCATGGTGAAAGCCCAATTGTTCAACGCATGAGGGCTCTTGAGATAGAGTTCGCTGATCATCAGGTAGACCACGGAAAGCAGGTAGGGCATAAATACCCCCGAAGGCGTAATATTGCTGCAAAAGCCAGACATGGCCAAAAACAGGTACACTCCGACCACGGTACAGATGACCCCGTTGACCTCTACGTCCTCACGACGGTTCACCACCCGGCAGAATTCCCACACGCTCAGCCCCGTGATCACAGCAAACAGCAAAGTGAACGGGATGTTCCCCAAAAGGATACAGCCCGCCATGACGGCTACGAATATCACACCGGTGATCGTGCGGAGCAGCAGATTTTTGATTTTTTCAGTCATTGTTCTGAGGAGCTTGTGCCGAAGGAGACTGTTCCGTATTCGTCTCGGCTGCGGTCGTTTAGCCTTCAGTTTCCGGCTCAGCCGTTTGAGGCGCACCTTCCGCCCCATTCGGTTCTTTTTTCTCTTCGTCGGTCGGATCGTCATCTTCTGCCGGCTTCTTATTCTGGTAATCTTCCATGCGGAGCAATTCCTCCGTACGGCTGGTCCACGGCCGTTTGCCGAATATCTTCTCCACGTCTTCGGCAAAGATGACTTCCCGTTCCATCAACACATGAGCCAGTTGGGCATGCCCGTCTTTATGCTCCGTCAGCAATTCCTTGGCCCGTGCATACTGTTTGGCAATCATGTTTCTCACTTCTTCGTCGATGACTTGTGCCGTCTTGTCGGAAAAAGGCTTCGTGAAGTTATACTCATCATTATTATAATAGCACAGGTTCGGAAGCCGGTCGCTCATACCCATATAGGCTATCATGCTATAAGCTTGTTTGGTCACGCGCTCCAGATCGTTCATGGCTCCGGACGAGATATGACCGGTGAACAGCTCTTCGGCCGCCCGGCCGCCCAGCGTGGCGCACATTTCGTCCAACATCTGTTCCTTGGTGGTGATCTGACGTTCCTCAGGCAAATACCAAGCTGCGCCCAAAGCACGTCCGCGCGGTACGATGGTGACCTTAATCAAAGGATTGGCATAACGCAGGAACCATGAAATAGTGGCGTGGCCCGCTTCGTGCAAGGCTATGGTCTGCTTCTCTTCCACAGTCATGACCTTCGTCTGTCTTTCCAATCCGCCGATAATGCGGTCTACGGCACTCAGGAAATCCTCCTTGCCGACAGCCTTCTTGCCGTGACGTGCGGCAATCAGCGCAGCCTCGTTACATACATTGGCGATGTCGGCACCTGAGAATCCGGGCGTCTGGCGCGCCAACAGGTCGATGTCCACCGTATCATCCGTCTTCACCGGACGGAGGTGTACCTTGAATACGGCTTTCCGCTCATTCAGATCGGGAAGATCCACATTGATCTGACGGTCGAAACGCCCGGCACGCAATAAGGCCTTATCCAAAATATCCACACGGTTGGTTGCCGCCAGGATTATGACTCCGCTATTGGTGCCGAAACCGTCCATCTCGGTCAACAGTTGGTTCAGCGTGTTCTCACGTTCGTCGTTTCCTCCCATGGCGGGATTCTTACCCCGTGCACGCCCCACGGCATCTATCTCGTCGATGAAGATGATGCACGGCGCTTTCTCTTTGGCCTGACGGTACAGGTCTCTCACACGGCTGGCTCCCACACCGACGAACATTTCCACGAAGTCGGATCCGGAGAGAGAAAAGAACGGTACGTTCGCCTCTCCGGCCACGGCCTTGGCCAATAAGGTTTTACCGGTTCCCGGAGGGCCTACCAACAATGCGCCTTTCGGTATTTTTCCACCTAAATCCGTGAATTTCTTGGGATTTTTGAGGAATTCCACGATTTCGGCCACTTCCATTTTAGCACCGGCCTGTCCGGCCACATCCTTGAACGTCACTCTCGTGCCTTCTCCTTTTTCGATCAAACGGGCTTTACTCTTCCCCACGTTGAAGACACTGCCCCCCGCAGCGCCGCCTCCGCTCATCCTCCTCATGATAAAGATCCAGATGAGGACAATAACCAGCAGCGGCAAGAAGTTCCACAGCACGGAAGACAGGAAGTCATTGCGCCGTTCAAAGCTCAGCTTGCCTGTAAATTTGTGATTGGCCCGCGCCTCGTCCACCAACTGCATCAGCTTATCATTCGAGGCGTATTCCACGGTGATGGAGGGAGAGCCGCCAATCTGGTTCACCCCCGAAGGAAATACCTTATTCACATATTCGGGTTTGACGTACATGGTAGCCACCCCATCGTCTTTTGCCGCAACGATATTTTGAGCATAACCGCTTCGGACATAGTTTTCAAAATCGGTATAAGTGATCTTCTTCGACGAGCTGTCCCCCGTTCCGACAAAGAACAGGTAAATCAATACCAATACGATAATGCCATAAATCCAGTTCATGTTGAACGGCGGCATTTTGTTCTTATTCTCTTTTTCGTTCATAATCTTCAGAATCGAATTTAGTCAAAATCCGGAAGGCGGGTAAGCTGTGCGTCTTCCCACAAATGTTCTATATCGTAAAAGTCGTGCGCCACAGGAAGAAAAATATGCACGATGATGTTGCTGTAATCCATAGCCACCCATTCCGCATTTCTCAATCCGTCCACGGCGATCGGTTTCACTTGCGCCTCTTTGCGCGTAAAGTCTGTCACAGACTCTGCAATAGCTTGTACTTGCGAGGGAGAATTTCCTTGGCAGATGATAAAATATTGGCAGATAGTGTCACCGATATTACTCAAATCCACCACTACGATTTGCTTTCCTTTTTTCTCTTGTATGCCGTCAGTGATGGCTTTTATTAATTGTTGCGTTTCGGTCATGTGTTATTTTATACATATTTGGCGAGCAAAGATAGCACATAAAACGTTATGATTCCAATTTTTAGGCCCAAAACCGATTCCTTTTTGTTTTTTTTAGGTAAATGGAATAGAGCACGGAGATTCCTCACCGATGGGCGGACAAAGAAGCGATGCCCTACGAAAGGACAGCCGGACGTAATCCGAGGAACAGAAAAAAGCGGATAAAAGTTTGCGGGTTCAAAAAAAGTAGCTACCTTTGCACCCGAAAACGGACATTGGGCTATGGTGTAATGGTAACACAACAGATTCTGGTCCTGTTTTTCCAGGTTCGAATCCTGGTAGCCCAACTTGCAGGGTGAAAATCACACCTTGCAGGGTTCAAGTATTTTTATTGGACTATGGTGTAATGGTAACACAACAGATTCTGGTCCTGTTTTTCCAGGTTCGAATCCTGGTAGTCCAACCCCGAAAGCCTTTCTTGCAGAGCAAGAAGGGCTTTTTTCTAATCAATTCTAAAACCGCGATCCGGAACAATCCGGAACAGCCCGATTATAGACAACAAAAAAATAGACACCCAAGAACGGAAGCCTCTCAAATGCCTATTATTTTTTCAAGTAGCGGGCCCCGGGATTGAACTGGGGAGCTCATGAATATGAATCGGATTAAGGTGTTTTCATCCTGTTTCCGGCCCTTATAGAACTTACCCTAAATGCTTAGTTTACAAAGGTAAAGGTAATAAATTCTTTTCAATCCGTATCATAGATTATCCCTTATCTTCCTGTGAGTGGCTGAAAGACTTTGAAAGATTCTGTTTGAAAACGACAAATCAGACCACTGTGGCCATCAATATGCGGAACATCCGCGTCATCATGAACATAGCCAAGTCCGCCGGAATAATCAAAGAAGCCGATTATCCTTTTGGAAGGGGCAGGCATCAAATCAAAGAGGGAGTCGGAGAGAAAAGGGCGCTCAACAAAATGCAGCTTAAAGCGATAGCCGAATATTCGGGCGGAAATGAATTCACGGATTTCTACCGCAACTTATGGCTATTCATTTATTTCTGCAACGGCATAAATGTCGCAGATTTGATAAACCCTAAATATTCGGACATTCAGGACAGAGAAATATCGTTTGTCCGTGTCGAGACCAAAGACCGCACACACGAAGCGAAACGGATTTATACCGCGATAACATCGGAGATGCAGACCATAATCAACAAATGGGGGAACGACCCGAGAAAGAGCGTGTATATCTTTCCTTTCATGAAAGCCGGTGAAGGCGTTTGGGAACATGACAAGAAGAAAAGAAACCTCACAAAGCATATAAACGACCGCATGAAAGCCATAGATGAGAAATTAGAAATAGGCCGGATTACGACCTACCCCGCCCGACATACCTATGCGACCGTATTAAGGAATGAGGGTATCCCGATCTTCATGATTTCTCCCATGCTCGGCCATACCGGCGTGACCACTACCGAAAGAATCCTATGTAAATGAGTGGTTAAATGGGGAAGATTAGTTAATTTTGCAATCGCAACAGCCGATTTAAGCGATGAAAACCTTGGCCATATGCCTCTATTTCATTAACTTTACACCGTCACTATAATGTGGTGGACATATTGAAAATTAAGGTACACGAAAGCGTTTAACCGTTCCTTGTAACGAAGTCTGGCAAACTTAAACTAAACGGGAATAAGTTAGCATCTCTCGCATCATATTCGTATATGTCGTGTGGGAGACTGTTACTTATTATTCAAGGTTTTACCAAAGCCCGTTACATGAGAAGTTACAGCCCTACACTTTCCGCATTTAATAGAGTAACTCTTCTTTGGTGGGTTGGGAAGATATAACAAATACCAATAGAATGAAAAAGTTTTTATTCATGCTCGGTGCGGAGGCTTTGATGACCGCATGTAGTGATGACGGCGGTAGTTCGGGAAGTGGCCCAAACTATGAAGAAGGATATAAATACCTTTCGAGCCTGAATGTCAGCGATGCCAAGATGATTTATCAGAAAACATCTGACGCAAGTATGAAATCGCGTGCTGCAGGTGACGAGGACGGCACTTATTACAAACTTGACCTGAACGGTAACGAATCGAAACTTGTATTCAAGGGCTAGAACGGACAGGATTATAATATTGGAATTAATATGGTAGTTAAACTTAGTGACAATATTCTTGTGGTTAATCCTAACCCGTCAGATATTGTTAAGCTATTACCTAAATCTGAAAATGGATATGG
>JAJPYK010000212.1 GCA_021205005.1 Paraprevotella sp.
TACTTACAGATTATAAGTTGTCAATCTCAAAATTTGAATTATGACACACCCTCCTAATCCCTAATTTAAATCCAAAACGATATAAAGAAATTGTATGAAAAGTGGTTATTATGAAACTTTTTGTTGGCATTCCGTGCGTTTGCAAAAGCGCTCGCACTGCATGCATATATCATAACCCAGCATGGCTCCGAGAATGAAATCCTCTTCCGGACTGAGTTGTTGTAAAGGACGGGTGATCATCCTTCGCACAACCTCTATACATTCATCGCGACCGAAGAATATATTGGTACGCCCGTTGCCTACTTCTTGCAATTGGAATGCAATGTCTTCATTTTTTAAACGTAGCACGGCTTCAGGGACATATCGGTTGTTGACAGTAAACAGAATCATTCTCCGTACGCCTTTCTTGTATTCGTAAATGTGGTTGGCAAAAACCCTCATTACGGAACTTCCTGTTTCTCTGCTGCTCTGGGATAATGTTTCCATTGTGTTTTTCCTTTTACGACTACAAAGTTAAGCTATATCCTTAGGGATTGCAATAGCTAATTTCTATGATTGTTTAAGAAGTACAATAGTCGTCCTTTACTCGATATTAAGTATATTTCAGGTGATTTCTTCCTTGATTTGCTTTGCCCAATTAGCAATTCGGGCTTCGCTCTTGTCGCTTTCGTTTACGTCGTCGAGAGCTAATCCTATGAATTGATCGCCTTCTACAGCCGTAGATGAAGTAAACGTATAGTCGGAAGTCGGTACCTTTCCGATGAATGTGCAGCCACTGTTGGCCAAAGCATCGTGAATATGTGTCATGGCTTCGCAGAATGTGTCGCTGTAAGATTCACAGTCACCGCATGCGAAGAGGGCTACTTTCTTGCCTGACAGGTTGGCTGTTTTCAGGATGTCTACACCGTCGTACCAATCGTCCTGTAAATCCCCGCAGCCCCATGTAGAAGATCCCAGAACCAAAACGTCACTGCTTTCCAAATCTTCTTTTGTCATATCTGTGACGTTATGTACGTTTTCGTTAGCAACTCCTAATGAATTTGCAATCATCGAGGCCAAGGCTTCGCATGTACCCGTGGTCGAACCGTAGTAAATTGAAATCTTTTTCATCTTGTTTCTTATTTTTTATTATGGCTTTTTGTTCCGATTTTGATAATGCAAAGATAGAACGGATAGCGGGAATCTGCAATCGCCGGATTTGGTGATTTTGCAGATTCCCGCTTTACTTGATAACGATGAGAATTGACCGGGTTTTAAGTCCGGCTTATGTTTTATACTTTTATTTTAAGTATTTTGCCACTATATGCAGGTACATCCGTTAAAATGCAGTGACTGGAATTGAACGTGATGCACTCCTCGCAGTCGCTCAACAGATCGTGAGCAACGACTTCTCCCTGCTCTTGGATCTGGAAGAATTCAAAAAGGTGATGGGGCAAATTGATTGCAGTATGTTTTTCCGCATCCTCAAAATTGGCTACGATAATCAAGAGTTCTCTATCTTTCTTTCTGACGAACGTATAGCATTTGTCCGCATTGAACAGATCCGATCCCGTATTGGCGTACATCAGGTCGTAGCACAATCCTTCACGCAAGGCTTTTTCACTGTTGCATAGAGTAAGTACACGCGTGTAGAATTCCTGCAGGGTCATTTCATCTGCGGTAAGTTGCGTTTTGTCGAACTTATCATGGTTTCGCCAGCGTCTGATGGTGTCTACACTCCAATAATCGAAAATCGTCGTCCGTCCGTCGCGTCCGCTGAATCCTTCTTCGTCCATTCCTTTCTCGCCCAACTCCTGTCCGAAATAGACCATCATAGGATTGATGCCCATACAAGCGCTGACTAATAAGGCCGGACGACCTTTTTCTGCTTGTCCGGCAAAGAAATCGGAGGCCAGACGCTGTTCATCATGGTTTTCCAGGAAATTCAACATGTGGTCTTTGATGTCGTCTACTCCCTGCCAACAGCCGGTAATTCGACGAGCCGATTCATGGCCGCAGGTTATGGCGCGGAGCGTATCGTACAAGCCTACTTTATCGTATAAGTAGTCAAATCCGCCCCGATGGAGGTAGTTGCGGTATTCGTTGGGATTGTATACTTCGGCGATAAAGGTTAGAGTGGGGTGATGTCGTTTGATTTGAGGAATGGCCCATTCCCAAAATTCAACGGGTACCATTTCTGCCATGTCGCAACGGAAGCCGTCTATTCCCTTGTCGGCCCAGAAAAGCAAAATGTCGCGCATCTTTAGCCAAGTGGACGGGACAGGATCAAAATGGCAAACACGTCCTCCGCAATAATCTATTCCATAGTTAAGCTTGACGGTTTCATACCAGTCGTTGCGACCGGGAGACGGAGAAAATTGGTCGTTGCCTGTGGCTTTGGCCGGATATTCTACATAAGGCGTTGCGGCATCTCCTTTCAAGTCAAAGCTCGGTTGAAATGTACATCCCGGAATATAATAGAAATTGTTTTGCGGATTGAAGGCATGATCCGTGCGATCATCTTCACCAAGATCTTTGATGCCTTTGGGCTTTTCGGTAGAATGGTATTGTCGTGCCACATGATTAGGTACGAAATCGATGAGAACTTTCAGACCGGCTTTGTGCGTGCGTGAGACCAAGTCCTGAAATTCTGCCATACTGTTGTCCGGATCGGTAGACAGGTCTGGGTCTACGCTAAAATAATCTTTGATGGCAAAAGGCGAACCGGCTTTACCTTTCACGATGGCCGGGTGGTCGGACGATATGCCGTAGGTACCATAATCGGTCTGGGTCGCGTGCTGAATGATACCGGTATACCAAATGTGAGTAATGCCGAGGCTTTTAATTTCTTGTAGCGTCCGTGAAGTGAAGTCGATAAAACGTCCGCAGCCATTTTCTTCTTTACTTCCATGGGGAATACATGAGGTGTGGTCATTGCCGAAAAGGCGAGTGAACACCTGATAGATGATCATTCTGTTCTGCATATTATACCTATTTTTTATATATTATGAAAAGGAGGGTGTGTCATAATTCAAAAAGCACTTTGAAAAAGTAATAATCAGAAACTTCATTCAATAAAAACAACCATATAGAGCTTCGTGGAGAGCTTTATAAGGTTGTTTTTGCTTAGTTCAACGGAGGATACTTACAGATTATAAGTTGTCAATCTCAAAATTTGAATTATGACACACCCTCCTGCATCTTCGGGTTTTCTTTAGGCATCTGAATCAGATGCCGTGAACGGTTATGGCCTCGTTACCTTTGGCGATCTTACCGATCATGCCTTGCAAGGCCTTGCCCGGGCCGCACTCGGTGAAGTCTGTAGCTCCTGCGGCAATCATATTTTGCACGTCTTGTGTCCAGCGTACCGATGCGGTCAATTGAGCGATCAAGTTGGCCTTGATTTCATTCGGACACGTATGAGCCTGAGCATCCACATTCTGATATACGGTGCATTTCGGCTTATTGAATGTTGTTGCCTCGATAGCTGCCTGCAGTTCGTCCTTGGCCGGTTGCATTAATGGTGAATGGAATGCTCCTCCTACCGGCAGGAGCAGAGCTCGTTTGGCACCCGCTTCTTTCAGTTTATCACATGCTGCTTTCACTGCTTCTACATTTCCGCTGATGACCAATTGGCCAGGGCAATTGTAGTTGGCCGGAACAACTATGTGTCCTTCCGAACTGATTTCAGAACATACTCCTTCGATTGTGGCGTTGTCTAAGCCTACAATGGCTGCCATCGTAGACGGAGTTTTTTCACAGGCTTTCTGCATGGCCATTGCACGAGCATAGACCAGTTTCAACCCATCTTCAAAGTTTAACGCTCCGGCTGCTACCAAAGCGGAAAACTCTCCCAAAGAATGTCCGGCTACCATGTCGGGAGCGAAATTTTCGCCCATGCAGAATGCCGAAATAACGGAATGGAGGAATACAGCAGGTTGTGTGACCTTGGTCTGTTTCAGCTCCTCGTCGGTTCCGCTGAACATAATGTCTGTAATACGGTATCCTAAAATATGATTGGCTTTTTCAAATAACTCTTTTGCTACAGGATTGCTTTCATAAAGGTCTTTGCCCATACCTACAAACTGCGCTCCCTGTCCGGAAAAAACAAATGCTTTCATGTCTTTTTTATTGTTTATTGATCTGAATAGTTCGATAATCTGTCTGCAAATTTAATAAAAACTCATTTAATCATGAGCTTTTGCGGATTAAAAAAATGATTAAGTGGGCCATGTCCTTTACCCACAGATACATTTTTCCCTGCCCAGAGCGCATCCGTCAGAAATCTTTTTCCTTTTTCCACAGCTTCGGGAAGCGGAAGTCCTTGGGCTATGCCCACAGCGATGGCAGAGGAAAGCGTACAGCCTGTACCATGTGTGTTCTTGGTGTCGATTCTATTTGAGTGATATTGGAAAATGTCGTCCTGAGTCTGCCCGGTGATGAGGAGGTCCGTCATATCGTTACCGCTGAGGTGTCCACCTTTAATAAGTACAGCTTGGCAACCGATAGCTCGTATTTTCAGTCCGGCTTCTCGCATATCGTTTATATCCTGTATAGGCATTCCTGCCAAAACTTCCGCTTCGGGTAGGTTGGGGGTAACTAAAGTACAGGACGGAATCAGTTGTCGACGCAGTAGAGCTAATGCTTGAGGGGCTACAAGTGTGTGACCGCTACTGGATACCAATACCGGATCAAAGACAATGGGGATCTTATTCACGGAGATGTCTTCAGCAATGGCCGATATGATCTTATCGTCCGTAACCATTCCGATTTTTATGGCATCAACGTCTAAATCTTCGGTTACGGCTTTTATCTGTGCTTTGACAATATCGGCTGGTATTGGAAAGACACTTTTCACTCCGCATGTATTTTGTACTGTGATTGCTGTGATTGCACTGGCTGCATACCCGCCTAAAGCGGAAATGGTTTTGATGTCAGCCTGTATACCGGCTCCTCCGCTGCAATCAGAGCCGGCGATAGTCAAAATAGTAGTGTACTTTATCATACTTCTACAAAAGTAAGGTATAGTTTTCTCCTCTCCAAGCAGATCGAAGAAAAACATGATGCTTTTTCAATAAGTAGTATGAATGAACAAGACAGTATGTAGATAGGACATAGCAGAGAGTGCTGGGTTAATATTCCATAGAAAACTTGCTTTTGCATTTTTTAATCTAATAAAATGTTGTTTGCCGGTGTATTTTCCCTTGTCGGTTCGTATAGTAGGTAGGAATTACATAAAAATAAGTTATGCAAAAAGTGCTTTTGGTTATCTTTGGAACATTGTGTTGGATGTGGACGGTCGAAGCTAAAATAGCGGTTTATCCCCGGGTTACGGATAAGACCGTGGCTGAAAACGGGCTTTATAGAGTGTATGTCCGTGAAGTCGGGAGTAGAGATTCATGGAATGAATTGCAAGTGTTTTGCGTAGAAGTGGATATGGATACGAGAAGCCAGGCTGCTATGGCTCAGTTCGATATGGGCCGACCTGTGGAGATACGGATCGTGGTTTCTGGAATGTCTGTGGACAACGTGAAGATACGTCCTTTGGTTTGTGGTATTAATTATAAGAAAATAGGAGAGCATGCACTGACTTTTATCTTGGAACATCCCTTAAAATTGAGTATTGAGTTCGGTGGCGATCGTTTGGGAAATCTGCATTTATTTGCCAATCCCGTAGAGACCGAAACTTATGATGGGGCTGAGGAAAAGGATGTCATCAACTGGGGAGAGGGTACACATGATATATTTCGGAAGCATTGCCGTTTAATTTATTTTGGACCTGGCGTACATGCTCCTAAAGATCTGCCTAATAATGAAATCGCCATTCCCAGTAATTGTACGGTTTACTTGGCTCCGGGTGCCGTGGTGAAAGCCAAGTTGAGATTAGATAAAGTGGAAAACGTGAGGATTTTGGGGCGTGGTATGCTTTATCACCCTTTGAGAGGGGTGGAGATAACCCATTCTCGCAACATTCGGGTAGAAGGGATTACTGTGGTCGATCCTCAACATTATACAATTTATGGAGGCGGTAGTGAGAATGTGACTATACGAAATGTGAAGAGTTTCTCTTCACGGGGATGGAGTTATGGGATTGATCTGATGTGCTGTCGGAATTGGCTGATAGACGATGTCTTTTTACGTACCAGCGATGATTGTCTGGCCTTTTATAACCATCGTTGGTGGTTTTGGGGAAACAGCCGTGAATTGACGGTACAAAACTCCGTACTTTGGGCCGACGCGGCTCATGCGATGCACATAGGTTTGCACGGCGATGATTTGTCTGACGAAGGAGAACTGCTGAGTAAAGTGACTTTCTGTAATATAGATGTACTTAATGTGGATGAAGATGACGATAATTACCGAGGGGTGATGGCCGTTTGTAGTGGTGGTAAAAACCGTGTGGAGAAGGTGCTTTTCGAGAATGTTCGTGTAGAGGATTGCGAAGAAGCGCGGCTTATCGATGTACGCGTATGCTATAATGAGAAATACAATCGTGAGCCTGGCGGTTCTATACGAAACGTTATTTTTCGCAATATAACCTATCAAGGTGAGGAGGGAATGATGTATCCCATGCGAATCCGGGGATATAATCATAAAGCTTGTGTTGCCGGAGTTATTTTAGATCATATTTTATTGAACGGTCGAAAAATGGAAGATACCCAGGACATAGAAATGAATGACTTTGTTTCCGGAGTGGAGGTGAAG
>JAJPYK010000046.1 GCA_021205005.1 Paraprevotella sp.
AAACTCTATCTTGTGACTTTTAAAAATATCTGGTTGCTAGTCAATAAACTTCATCCTAATAGTAATAGTCTTCCATAAGTCTGTATCACGATTACTTAGGTTTATTGTTTCACCTTTTGCATTTTTTTGAACACTATGTTTTATTTGATACAGCGTTATACATTCTCCCGTCTGCTTATCAACATCATCAAGAAGTTCAAAACTGACAGTAGTTGTATCACTAATTGTGCCTAAAAGTTGCAGAACAAAGTAATCCCATTGATATTCAAAAGCTGCAAAAACATGTGCTGCAGAATGGTCTTTTTGTTTTTTTGATGGTGTTGTCATATTCTTAAGGATATTTCTATTACGGTTCTGCAACCATAGATGAATAAAAGTCAGAATTAACACGATATAAACGTGGAGTAGATTGATGCTCCTTATAGTTTTCTACTTGATCTAGAACTTCGTTGAAAACTTCGTCACTGTATGTGGGTGGATAGCTGTTCTTGGCGAGCAGGAAGAATAACTTGCCGTTGAGATCGGCTTTCACATTGTCGTTGTTCAACCAGTCGGTGAACGATGACTGTGTGTCGATAAGTTCCTTTATCTTCTTGGCGAGTGTCTTGCATTTGTCGTTGATTATGAGATTGCCAACTTTTTTGTCTTCGCCATACTCGAAGTTGTTCTTGTCGCGCATCGCCATGAGAATGTCGTAGAAGGCTTTCTCCTGGAATGTGAGGCCGAGCTGTCGGAAACTTTCTTTGTCCTCGCCAAGGCGACCGAGAATTTCAATAGCCTGTTCGGTCGCACTTTTGACTATTTCGTTGACGGTCTCGCTCTGAGTGGCGGTAGCCTCTCCGGCGGTAAGAGCGTCGCGGCGTTTATGGTATTCTTCGAGAGTCTTTTTGAGCATTTCCTCGAATTTCTCAGCAGCAATCTTGTTAGTGTTCTTATACTGTGAGATTGCACGGCGAAGCATTTTAATGAGGACTTCGAGGCGAGTGGCGGGTGCGGGCATATCGTTGATATGCTCAAGAAACTCCGGGCTGAAGATATTCTCCTCTACATCCGTATCGAGAATGTTTACTACTGAGTTACATTTAAGAGCTTCAGCCACCATGCTTTCCACGGCTCGGTTCATGCTCTCGGTGTCGTGCTTCTCGCCGGAGGTCTTGCGGATATAAGATGCGACAGCCATAAAACATTGGCAGAGCGTATTCTGCTCATTTGTCAGCACATTGGAGGGTTGGCAAATGTCATAGGCGGTGCGCAGTCGCTCGACGTGAGCGAGGAAGCATGTCTTGGCATCAGCAAGGCGTGGCTTCTTACCCTCGTCGGCTACATTCAGTTTCTCCGTACTACTGAGAATGAAGTCGGCAGCATTAGACAGACACTCGAGACGGTCGATAGGCTTTGCCTCCGGGTCAATGAACGGAGTGATGTCAAAACCGTGGAACAAGTTTTTGAGTATTTCAAGTTCGATGAGCATAGCTTCCAGAGCTTGCTTCACATCGTCTTCACTCGGACCAAATGATGTGCCGCCGTACTTGTGCATCGCTTCCATCATGTTGGAACGGATGCCGATATAGTCTATAATGAAACCGAATTCTTTGCCTGGGTATTTGCGGTTGACACGGCTGATTGTCTGCACGAGCGTATGCTTCTGCAACGGCTTGTCGTTGTAGAGATAAGTCAGGCAATCAACATCAAAACCGGTAGTCCACATATCCACAACGATAGCGACGCGCAGATTGGAGTGTTCCTGTTTGAAAGCGTCATCAAGTTTTTTGATGCGTTTTTTGTCACCGAGGTAGTCGTACATATCCTTGGGGTCGTTCTTGCCGCGAGTGGCTACCATGGCGATTGTCGGCATGGGTTTCAATTCATTCAGTTCCTCAGCTGTGAGTGCGGAATCATTGGGCGACTTATGCTCCTCGAACCATTCGGGACGCTTCTTGCGGAATTTCTGCAAGAGGTTGTAGCCAATGTATCGTTTCGAGCAGACAATCATAGTTTTTTGTATCACGTCGGACTTGTTGGCGCATGCGGCTTCGTAGTGAGCTATGATGTCGGCGGCGAGGCGTTCCAGACGCTCTTCATCGGCAAGTATCACTTCCATTGCGCTCATAGCCTTTTTGGATGCAGCAATGTCGGCATCTGTCGCGCCCTCGTCGGCGCACTTCTTATAGTATTCGTCTATCTCCTTGACCTTGGCGCTATCGAGCGTAACCTGCGCGATGCGTGGAATATATTTTAGCGGTTTGGTGATTTCATCATCTACCGCCTGTTGCATGGTATAGCGGTCTACAATATCACCGAACACCTGTATGGTCTCGTCGATAGGTGTGCCAGTAAAGCCTACAAAAGTTGCATGAGGAAATGCTGTGCGCAGATGTTCTGCGTATGGTTTGGTGACAAATGCGCCAATCTTTGATTCGTCTTCCTCCGTAGTAGCGATGGCCTGTGTATCGGCTTCGGGTTCATCGGCATCGGTGCGAGTGCGGACTTTCAGGGTCGTGCCCGTGCCGAGCTGTGTGCGGTGGGCTTCGTCGGAGAAACAGATGATGTTTCGCCTGGTGTTTAGTTCGCCGATTTCTTCGCAGAATTTCTGAATAGTGCAAATGAAGAAACCGCCGGAGTCGCGGGCAGCGAGTTCCTGCTTTAGAATCGCACGGTTCGGGATAACCTGCGCCGCTCCGAGGCTCAGATACTCGGTGGATCGCAGAAATAGTTTGCCTGCCTGAGTCTGAAGGTCGTCGCGGTCAACAATCATTACGATGGTGGGTGAACCGAGTTCTTCGCAGCGGAGCGAGAGCTGGCGGGCGAGGAACATCATTGTGTAGGTTTTGCCGCATCCTGTGGCACCGAAATAAGTGCCGCCCTTGCGGTCACCGCGGGAGTATGCTTCACGCACATGCTCTCGTAGCATTCGGGTGGCGAAAAACTGCGGGTAGCGGCACACTATTTCCTGCTCCTTGTCGAAGTCCTTGTCAGGGAAATAACAGTAGTCGCGGAATATCTCGATGAAGCGGCTCGGTTCATACACTCCGGCAACAATGGTGCGCACTTGGTCAAGTCCCTTGGTTGCCACCGGGTCTTCGTTGTTGACCTTTTTCCATGCGTAGTAATGTTCGTATGGAGTATAAGTCGTACCAAGCTTGGTGTTGTTTACCGTGGCATCGCTGATACACGACAGCGGACAATAGCGCAGCAAATGCGGTATGTCGCGTAGGTAGCGGATGTGGATTTTGTCGTAGGCATCGGCAATAGTGGCAGTTTCATCGGCAGGATTCTTTAACTCGAAAATGCAAAGCGGCATACCGTTGATAAACAGAATTACATCGGGGATGCGGATGTCATCACCGAGACCATAGCCTACCTCAAACTGGTTGACAACGCGATAGGTGTTGTCGCTTCCGTCGTAGTCGATGAAGTCTATGTCGAATGTTTTGCCATCATCGTGCCGTACATAGCGGAAACCGTCGCGGATAAGATAATAAGTGTTTCGCAGCGTTTCAAAATGGGTCTGCCCCGAAACGTGGCGCAACTTATTAAAAATCTCCTCAATATCCTGTGCGGTCAAATCAGGATAACGCCGATTAAGATAACTTGTAAGGTCATCGAGCAACAACACCTCCTTGTTATGCCGATGTATCTTACCGCCATAGGTATATTCCCAACCTTGTTCCACGAGCAAATCTAACAAAGCCAATTCGTATTCGTCTTCGTAGAAATTTCCGTTACTCTGTTTCATGGCTGTTCATTTTAAGCGTTGGCTCCTTTCAGCACAAGTGCTGGGCAAAGAGTTTTCAATTTCTCGCGCGCTGTTGACGCGATGCTTTTTGCTTCCTCCATGCAATGATAAAGGTTGACGATTGATTGCTGCATTTCAATGGGCGGTAATGGGATTGTTATCTCGCCAAATCTATCCCAGTCAAGATTAGAGCGGATGCTCGAATCGCTGTAAAACCATCCGAGGCGGTCAGACTCGCCGCGTTTGAATTGCATAAAGAAATATTCGGGGATGATAATATCTTCGTTCTTAATCTTGAACGTGGTGTAAGCAGGAGAAACGAGTGCCGGGGCTTTACTATTGTATAATCCAATGCGTATGCAGACATCACGACCTGTCTGCATCCCACTGAACACAAATTTACCTGCGGTCATAACTTTGTATTTCTTTCGGTTGAGACCTTCTGTGTTAGCAACCGATGGCATAAATTCCTTATTGATATTTATGCCCATAAAAGGATAGTCCTTGTCAAGTGAATTTAACTCATCATCAATGACCATTAAATCGCTGACATTTCCACGTAAATATTTCTTTCCCGATTCAACAACGAGGGCTTCGCACATTTTGGAGAGTGAGGCAACGAGGGTTTCGGTTTGCTCGGCGAGAGCTTTCAGTCCGTGGTATGTTTCCACCAACTCCCGCTGCACCTCAATCGATGGCAACGGAATTTCCATAAGTCCAAACTCAGTCCAAGAGAAAACTTCGGTTGAAGATCCCCATGAGCGAAAACAAGCATTTCTATCCCATTCATCACGACATATCAGCATATACAGATAGTCAGGTATCAAAGCCGATGTGTCTTTGACTCTGAAAGCCGTATTGTTCCAACTGATAAGGAACGGAGTGGTTGTTTGATTATAACCGAGACCAATTTTCTTGCCGTGGGTGCGAGGATTGTAAACAAACGCCTGAGGATAAACTACAAGGATTTTTTTTAGTTCAGTGTTCTTTACATCTGCCTTTGTCGGAATAATTTCCTTTGTTATGGTCATCCCCATCACATCAGCAGGTCCATAAAGTCCCTTGTCGTTCCGCTCATTGCACAGCTCGATGTAGTCACCGAGGCGCACCCACTTTGTTTCAGTTGCATTCATAGCCGAGTTGTTTTAGGGCGTTACGGAGGGTTATGTTGTTTTCTGACTGACGTCGCAGCAAATCGGAGATTGTGGCCGTGGTTTCAGCGAGGACTTGATGATAGTCTGCTTTGAGATCACGGTCAATAAACTCTATGTAGCGGCTCGGCACGAGCGAGAAATCATTTTCTTTCTCGGAAAGTTCTTTATAGCTGACTGAACGATACAGTTCCGGTTCGGCGTAGGTTGCACCGTCTGTGCCCTCACTTTGCCATTTGAAGTAAATCTCGGATGCTCGCTTGATTTGTTCTGCATCAAACATAACTTTCTTTTTCTGCTCCCCTTTTACTGGGTTCTGCGTCCACTGGCGCAAATCCATGAAAAGGATTTGACCTGTGCGGTCGCGTCGCTTACGACCATGCCACATTCCGGCTTTCTTATTTTGGTTGAGAATCCAAAGTGTTACGGATATGTCTGTATTGTAGAAAAGTTCACGAGGCAAAACGATAATGGCTTCAACTTTATCCCCATAGCCTTGTTCGTCGAGTTCAAGAAGCTTCTTACGGATTGTATATGCGTCAGAGTCTCCGAGGGCACCATTGGCGAGCAGGAAAACGGCTACGCCTTTCTTGGGGGTAAGTTTTGAAAGAATATGGAGAATCCACGCATAGTTGGCATTGCTTTCAGGAGGCGTGGCATAATTAGCCCTACGGGCATCATTGCTAAGCTTATCTTCGTACCATTTCTTCTTGTTGAAAGGTGGGTTGGCCATGATATAATCAAAAGTCAATCCCTTATGGAGGCCATCGGTGAACGTCGAGGCGTTTTTCTCGCCGAGATGATGTGATATGCCTCGGACTGCCAAATTCATTTTGGCGAGACGGTATGTGGCAGGGTCGCTCTCTTGACCATAGACATTTACATGGGTAATGTCGCCCTGTTTGGACTCAACATATTTTGCACATTGCACAAACATACCGCCGGAGCCGCAGCAAGGGTCGTAGAGAGTGCCGTCAAACGGTTCAATAAAAGCTGCTATAAATTCTACTACATCATGTGGCGTATAATATTCGCCCTCTTCTTTGTCCGCATTTATCGCAAAGGACTTTAGAAAGTACTCATACACTCGACCGAACAAGTCTTTTTCCTCGCCGAAAGCACGAGGTGAAACTTTATTTATCTCATCTACAACTTTCTTGATGACATTGGCTTCAAGATTGATAGAGGTAAACAATCCGAGTTTTACACAACCTTTGAAGGTTTCTCCGCTGTCGTTAGTAGCTTGTAGGGCCTCATCGAGAGCACCATTGAGTTTTGGCGCGGGTATATTGATAAGCATAGACCAACGGGCAGCCTCCGGCACAAAGGCGATGCCCTTGTAACGTGAAGGACTGGCGAGAAATGTTTCAATCATAACTTCGTCAGTAATGCCGTTGTCGATGCACTCCTGACGCATTTTAACCTGCGCATCTTCAAACTTTTCACCAATAAAACGGAGGAAAACGAGGGTAAGCAACAAATCGCGCTTATCCATCAAACAGGCATTGCCGCGCAGATAGTCGCGGCAGTTAAATAATATAGATTCAAGATTGAGAGAGTTCCCCTCTTTTTTCTTTGTCGTTATCTTTGCCATAATCAATCATTATTACCGCCATTGATAAGTTGGCGAGGGTCAACATTCAAAAGTCCTGCAATCTTTACAAGCATATCTAAGGAGGGCTGCATCTTGTTAGAACACCATCGGGAAACGGTTGCTTCATTCTTCCCAACCTGTTCTGAGAACCATTTCCCCGTTTTCGCATTTTCTACTAATACAACTGTTAGC
>JAJPYK010000279.1 GCA_021205005.1 Paraprevotella sp.
CGAAGATACGGATTAAGATTTGCCTACGAAAAGAAAAAGTGTAGCGTATCTATTGTACTTTACATGTAAGGACAACAAGTTGAGAGTATGCAAAGTATTTATGCTTGAATTTGAGTTTGAGGGATGCACTTTCTCTTTTCCTTTTCTTCTTGACAAGAGTTTGGATAAGCCAGCTATATTAGGCAGAGAATCATTAAACCATATAACCAAAACAGTTATGAAACACATAAAGCAGAAACTTAGTACTCCTATAAGTGCATCCTTTGGCTTAGTATAACTTTAGCCATTGTTGGTCAATAGTTGTTCTATTGGCTTTTTAAGAGATTATTAAAAGACTGACATACAGTAATTTCAAGTAGATTTATCTGTAGACTCATAAGCTGGAATCTGCAATGCCCACGGCGCTTGACTAGGACTCCAATTTGCGCAGGCTCAGGCGCTTCATCGCACACTATGCGCTTAACTTTGACATTGTGTGTGGCTGGAATGGTATTCTCTCTTTTTTCCCACAAGAAAAAACTTGTGTTGTCGATGGACAGTACAAACTGGAAGTTCGGAGACGTTGGAAAATCCACAGCATGTTGCCCCCGTGCGTCAAACACCGTTGCCCCTCATGGCCATTTAAGTATTGACCCTGTCAGCTGTGAGTTCTGACAGGGGATTTTTTGTATTTTCGTTTACCGTCCTGGTCGACGGTTAAAGCCGTAAATACAATGGTAAAATTAAAAAATGTGAGGGTGTGTCATAATTCAAAAAGCACTTTGAAAAAGTAATAATCAGAAACTTCATTCAATAAAAACAACCATATAGAGCTTCGTGGAGAGCTTTATAAGGTTGTTTTTGCTTAGTTCAACGGAGGATACTTACAGATTATAAGTTGTCAATCTCAAAATTTGAATTATGACACACCCTCGTTTTTGAAAGCATCTCCGCCTTGTTCCATTCCTGATCTGTCCTATATATAAATAGGAAAGGAAAGGGATGGTTTTTCAAAGATAACATTTCTTTTTCGATAAAATAAATCCCCGTTTACCGGAATCCGTTTACATTTGCTCTCCGGAAGTCCGATAGCGACGAAAGGACGCATCCGCCGCTTTCTGCCGCATCGGCCTCTGACCTGTATCTCATTATAAATAGAAAACCTGAAGACCATGCTCAAAAAAGTCTTATCCTGTCCGCATGAAGTCATATTCTTTTTCTCCGTTTGGGCTTTCTCCACACTGTGGTATGGAGATGTCTTCACCATGGCCCGCGAATATAGTTTCTTTTCTTTCCGGCCGTTCCTCATGCGCTCCGTAACCAATTTGTCCGGGGGCTACCTGTGGATGGCGGGGCGCGGACTGCTCGACTTATTTGCTTTTCCCTGGTTGGGAGGCTTGGCCGTGGCCTTTTTACTCACGTGCGGGAGCTGGCTCCTCGGAGGTTTGTTCTGCATTCCGGCCCGTTTCCGAGCCCTTCAGTACCTGCCGGCTTCGGCATACCTGTGGGAAATCACACGGCAGGGATTCGATGCTTTCGTTTATGCCGCGCCGGGGAAAATTTTAGGGATCCCATTGGGTATCACATTGATATTAGGCCTATGCGCCCTCATGCTCCGTCTGGTTTTCCATCGACACATTCCGTTGCCGGGCCAGAACCGGAGAGAAGAAAAAGACGGGATCAGATGGGCCAATCTGGTCCTCACACTATTGTTGCCGGTCTGCGTGGCTTTCTACGGCGCACAGGCCCGATCCTACGTCCGCGTCACCGCCCGCTTGCAACGGCTCATGCGGGAACAGCGATGGGAGGATATGATACGGACGGCACAGCAATGGAAAGGAAGCAACCGGCAGATCGCAGCCTATTATGCCATCGCCCTGAACCATACGGGCCGTTTGCTCGAGGATTTGTTCCGGATCAGATACGACTTTGAGCCCATTCACCTGACGTCGCGTAACGGGAAACCCAGTGACGGTCGCGACATCTATGAATCGGACTGCAATTTCCATGCGGGACTGCTGCAAACCGCTTACCGGAAAGATATGGAACTCAACGTACTCGACGGCGTATGTACGTCGCGGTTGCGGCACATGATTCGCTACGCCGTCATGAAGGGCGAGACCAATCTGGCCTTGCGCTATTTATATGTATTGTCGCAACAACCTTTCGAGAAGGACTTAGTCGCCCGTTACCGCCATCTGGCCCAATCGCCTGAAGAGGTGAACCAGGATGCCGAGCTGGCTTTCATCCGTCAGCTGACTCCCGAGACCGATACCTTTGAAAGTTACCTGTTGCCGCCTACGTTCATCGGATACTATCTGACCTTGCAGAAGCCGGCCAATCAGGCTCAATTGGATGCCGCCACGGCTGCGGCGTTATACACCAAATCCATGCCGCTGTTCCTGCACTATGCCCAGACTTACCTGCAAAACCGCATGCTTCCGTCGACTGTGGGAGACGCGCTGGGACTGGCTTATGCCAACCAGTCGCAGTCGCAGACACTGCCGACACTGCTCATGCCCTACACCGCACGCCTCATGTCTTTCACGCGGGACATCGGCGGAGCCGATCCACAGACGGTATCCGACGCAGACCATGCGCTGTTCTATAAATACCGAGGATTCTATCCTTATTATTATTTCTTCGGAAACCGTGCGAAAAATACCCATAACGAACCGACGCCAACCCATGAAGGAGGAGTAAACTGATGAAAAATAAAAACGTGATCCTGCGCCCGTCGGGCTGCATACTTGCCGGGATACTGCTCTCCGTCCTGCTGTCCGTCACAGCCTGCCATTCCAAGCCCGCCGTTCCGGACACCTTTCAAAAGACCGAAAAAAAACCCTTGATCTTTCCCGACTATACGGACATTACTTGTCCTTGGAACATCGCCCCGCTCAATTTCAAAGTCATGAATGCGGGGAAGCGTTGCGTGGCCGAAATTCAAGGCCGCGGAACGTCGTACGTAGTGGAGTCGGACGGAGAGGGAAATATCTGCTTCGACAGCGGAGAATGGAGAAAGATACTGGAAACGCATAAGGGACAGTCACTGACCGTCACCCTTTACATCGACGGGAAACAGGGATGGAGACGACTGCATCCTTATACGTTACAGGTGGCCCCGGAACCCATCGATAGCTTCCTCACTTATCGGCTCATCGAACCGGGCTACGTGGCGTTCCGACGCATGGGTATCTACCAACGTAACCTGACCGACTTCGACGTCAAGACTTTGTACGAAAACAACGCGCAATATGACGATAAACAAAATCATTGCGTCAACTGCCACAATTATCAGAATTACGGCACGAAACGAATGATGCTGCATGTCAGGGCGAATTACGCCGGCACGATGGTAGCCGACGGGGGAAGGCTGGAAAAGGTAGGATTCCCTAAAGACAGCCTGCCGGGAGGAGCCGTCTACCCGGCCTGGCATCCCACACGCCCGTGGATCATGTTCTCCAGCAACCGCACGGGACAGTCGTTCCACATCAACCATCCCGAAAAGGTCGAGGTGGAAGATATGGCTTCCGACCTCATCTTCTATGACCACGAAAAGAAAACCGTGCGCTACATCCTGCATACCGACTCCGTGTTGGAAACGTTTCCGCACTGGCATCCCGGAGGCCGCCGGCTGTTCTACACCGCAGCCTACGTGCCGGATATGGCGGCGTTGTCTCCCGAAGACAAGGAGGCCTACGCCATAGAACATTACAAGGACTTGCGTTACGACATCATGTATATGGACTTCGACCCCGATACGCAAACGTTCGGACCGCCGCACAAACTGGTCGACTGCTCCGCCCGGGGCAAAAGCGCATCGGAAGTACGGGTAAGCCCCGACGGCAGATACCTGCTCTATACGTTGGCCGACTACGGACAGTTCCACATCTGGCATCAAAGCGTCGATTTATGGGCTTTCGACCTGCAAGGCGACAAAGGAGCTTTTCCGCTGCAAGAAGCCAACAGTCCCGAAGCCGACAGCTATCATTCGTGGAGCAGCAACGGCCGGTGGATTGCATTCAGTTCGCGACGGGACGACGGCAACTATACGCGGGTCTATATCACTTATTTCGACCGGAACGGCAGAGCCCGCAAGGCTTTCATGCTCCCGCAGGCCGACCCCGGCGACAACATCCTTCTGCTGAAGAGTTACAACGTACCCGAACTGACTCGGGAGCCCGTCGGTTTCAGTCGGGAAATCCTCGAAAAGGCCGTCCGCGAGACGCAGGCGGAGACCGTCCGGTTCGAGTCTCAACGTCCGCAAAAGGCGGAATCTTCAGCCCATCATTCGCATCCATCTTAAATATCAACTTCATGAAAAAAAACAGCATCATGGCACTTTTCCTGTTCGGATGCAGCCTCCAGACCATGGCCCAATCCACAACGGACTTCACTCCGATGGAAGACGTGAACCACGTGACAGATCTAACGTTCGACAGTCTGGAACTGGCCAACACGACACGCCCCGTGCCCGGTTCGTCACGACGGGGCAATCATCCCGTACTCTTCCTCGTTGGCAACTCCACCATGCGGACGGGTACGAAAGGCAACGGTGACAACGGACAATGGGGATGGGGGTATTTCGTCCATGAATACTTTGCCCCCGACCGCAGCCCGGTGGAAAATCATGCCCTTGGAGGCATGAGCAGCCGGACTTTCTATCGTAAACTTTGGCCCGACGTAAAGAAAGGCATCCGAAAGGGAGATTACGTCATCATCGAACTGGGGCACAACGACAACGGTCCGTTCGACAGCGGACGGGCACGCGCCTCGATACGCGGCATCAGCCCCACCGACTCGCTCTGCGTCACCATCCGGGAGACCGGCGAGAAAGAAACGGTGTACAGTTACGGAGAATACCTGCGGAGATTCGTGAAAGAATGCAAGGCATTGGGCGCATGTCCCATCCTGCTCTCGCTCACGCCGCGCAATGCTTGGGACGAAAAGAACCCGGGGCATCTCGTCCGCGTCAACGAGACATTCGGACTGTGGGCCCGACAGGTGGCCGAGGAGCAAGACGTGCCGTTCGTGGACCTGAACGAAATATCGGCCTCGAAGTTCGACCGGTTCTCCACCTGGAAAGTCGACTATCATTTCTATCTGGACCACATCCACACCAGCGAATTCGGCGCACGCCTCAACGCTCGTTCCGCAGCCGAAGGCTTGGCTGCCGCCACACATCCCGCCCTGAAAGCATTACAGAGCGACCTGACGAATCTGACCCTACCCGTCACGAATGTGAAACGTGAAGAGGGCAAACCCGTGGTGTTCATCACCGGCGATTCTACCGTAAAGAACGAAGACAAAGACGAGAACGGCATGTGGGGATGGGGAAGCCAGGCCGCCTCGATCTTCGACACCGACAAAATCACCATCGACAACGAGGCTATGGCCGGTCGGAGTACGCGCACGTACTTGGAGGAAGGACGATGGGAACGGGTGTACAACTCCATCCGTCCGGGCGATTTCGTACTCATCCAATTCGGTCATAATGACATCAGCGATATCGACGGGGAGAAAGCGCGCGGCGTCATCGCCTGTGCCCAAGACACGAGCCACGTCTACCGTATTCATACCGGCAATAAAAATTACAACGAAGTGGTATATTCTTTCGGATGGTATCTGAAGAAATTCATCGACGACGTGCGCGAAAAGGGAGGTACGCCTATCCTGGTGTCGCTCACGCCGCGCAACGAATGGCCCGGAGGAAAAATAGAACGCCGCAACGACACTTACGGCCAATGGTATCGCGCCGTGGTAGCCGAGACAGCCGTTGAGTTCGTCGACTTGCACAACATCACGGCCGACGCCCTCGACAGCATAGGACGCGAAGGGGCGAAAGCTTATTACAATCATGACCATACACACACCTCGTTGTTGGGGGCACGCCTCAACGCACAAGACATAGCCAAGGGGTTGCGGGCCATCGACAGTCCGTTGGCGGAATATTTGAAATAACCTTTTTCACTGTATTTTCGAAGGGGAAATCTCCCCTCACTCAAGGTCCGGATCGATAAATGTCCGGACTTTTTTTCTTTCATCCGACCTTAAAACGGCTTATTCCGCTTCCAAATAGAGCGGGATAACGAATAAATATGCAGAACAGAGTGCCGTTATGTCACAAGATTCTGCATATATTCAGTTTTTCTTCAGCCGAAAAGATATTCGATCGGCGCAGAACGGCGGCACGACATGCGCACGTCTCCGGTCTCGCCTGCGCATGTCGCCTCCGGCAAAGGCCCGATCCCGACAAAAAACAGCCGTTTTTCCGTCTTTTCCGACACGGATTAGAGCTGTTTGCCTCCATCGTCTGCCGTTCCGTTTTGTCAGCATAAACAGGAATTTTATAGGGCTCGGCATCAAAACCTCCGCTTCTTGTCCTCAGGAAGCTGACAGACGGCCGGCGGATTCACCTTCGGAACGACATTCTGTCAATCTCCGGCCACAGGAGAATCGCATAAAAGCATTCGGGCACGAAAACCGACGCATACGGCACATTCTCGACCTGCAAGAGGAAGCGTTTTGTCCGGTCTTATTCACATATTTTCCGCGCCGTAGGCAAAAATTAACGCGTGCGCACAATAAAGAGGTATAAGATACGTTTTCATATCATATTTTCAGAAAAAACAGATATGATAGAATACGTGAAGTGGCCGTTAGACGAACTAAATCGCGCCATTG
>JAJPYK010000296.1:0-18732 GCA_021205005.1 Paraprevotella sp.
GCCTACCTGTCCGGAGATGGTCTTTACCACGGCGTCGTTATCGCCGGAGAGCACGTTGACTTCCACTCCGTGCGCATGCAACGGTTTGATGGCTTTGGCGGCAGAAGCTTTGGGGGGATCGAGGAAAGCCAGATAACCGATCAATACCATTTCGTGTTCGTCCTCTACGGCAAAGTCTCTGTCTTTTTCCAGGAAGCTCTTGTGTGCCAGGGCGAGTACGCGCATACCTTTGTTGTTCATTTCGGCTACGATCTGCTCGGCTTTCTCTCTTACCTTCTTGGTGAACGGTCGAACTTCGCCTTCGAATTCTACGTGCGAGCATACTTCCAGCATTTCTTCCACGGCACCCGTGGTGATGATCTGCCGTGTTCCTTTCTGGTCTTCTACTACAACCGACATACGTAGGCGGTTGAAGTCGAACGGAATCTCATCTACTTTGTGGTAGTCGGTGCTTACGGTTTCGAGTCCCAGCTCTTCTACGTGCGAAAGGATGGCACGGTCCATCAGGTTCTTCAATCCCGTCTGGAAGTAGCTGTTGAAGTAAGCATGGCGCAGGATGCGTGCCCCTTCGTCTTCGCTTCCGTCGGCATTGATGTGACGTTCCAATACAATATGGTCTTCGGTCAGTGTTCCGGTCTTGTCGGTACACAACACATTCATTGCACCGAAGTTCTGGATAGCGTTCAGGTCCTTTACGAAGGTCTTCTTCTTAGACATGACCACAGCGCCCTTGGAGAGGTTGGCCGATACGATCATCGGAAGCATTTCAGGCGTCAATCCTACTGCGATGGACACACCGAAGATGAAGGCTTCCATCCAGTCGCCCTTGGTGATACCGTTAACGACGAATACGAACGGCACCATGATGAGCATATAGCGGATGAGCAGCAAGCTGACCTTGGTGATACCCTTATCGAAGGCCGTAGCGGCACGGTGTCCGGCGATACTCTTGGCAATGGTACCCAAGTAAGTGTTGTTTCCGGTTTCGAATACGATACCGGTAGCCGAACCGCTGACCACCGTAGAGCACATATAACAGATGTTGTCGAGTTCCACTACGCTTCCCTTGCTGTACTTCTTTCCCATAGAGCGCGGGGTCTTTTCGATCGAGTCGGATTCACCGGTCAAGGATGATTGGCTGACAAACAAGTCCTTGGACTCGATGATACGCATGTCGGCCGGAATCATGTCGCCGGCAGAAAGCATAACGAGGTCTCCGGGTACCAGTTCCTCAATGAGTATCTCTTGATCGGGGATTCCGGTTCGTTTCACGTAACAAGTGTTCGTTACCATCTTCTTCAAGGCTTCGCTGGCCATGTTGGCTTTCCACTCCTGAGAGAAACGCAAGATGGCACTCAGAATGATCATCGTGGTTACAATGATGATGGATGTCCAGTCCTGTTCACCCGGCTCGGCCATCAATACATCCAAAAAGAAGGAGATAATGACAAGAACCGTCAAAACCCCGATGAACGGGTTGATGAACGCTTTGGCGAACATCACGACCGGATTCTTCTTCTGTTCATGCACAACCTCGTTTTTCCCAAAAAGAGCTTGTCTTTTCTCTACCTCATGTGCATCCAACCCTGTCGGGGTCGTCTGAAAATAACTGTAGACAGCTTCGAGCGTTTGTCCGGCAGCTAAAAATACCTTCTCGGCATTAAACGCATACCGCATTTCAGTCTTTTTTCTCTTCCATATTTTACTTTTCGTTTGAATGGGTTATTACTATGTTTTTTTACGCGGTGCAAAAGTACTCATAGCTTTTTTAACGGATGATTAGAATACCATTAAGAGTGTATTAGAATTCCATTAGAAAAACGGGAGGAGAACTCTAAAGTCTGTGTTTTTGAGGGAGATAGCCGAGGAAGCTTCTTTGGACATTGTTGAAAAATATCCTTCCCGCGGTCTTTGGGATAGCCGTCGGGAAGGATATTCTTATAAAGGCAGGCTGCGAAAGCCTGTGATTTGCGGTGTATGGGAAGCTTAGAACAGCTTGGCCGGATATTCGCCGGCTTTCACCAGAGCGGCGATTTTTTCTACTGTGGCCTCACGGTCGGCAGCATAAGTCACTCCGAACCATTTGCTGGTCGTATCGAGCACTTCTACCGTGGCCGTACCCTCGTTGATGAGTTTGTTGACCATCAGGGGGATGCCGAATTCGGCTTTAGGATTCTCCATGTTCTTGGGGTTGCTCAGGAATTCCTTGAAGTATGCTTCGCTATACTGGAAGTAGTCGGGAGTGAAGCCCCACATGTTCATGCTTACGGGTACGTTTTCTTCCAACGGGATCCATTTGCCTCCTTCGTCTTTGTAAGAGATGGCTCCGTTTACGCGCATGATTTCCGTGCGTTCCACCACGTCTTTCAGATGATGATGGTTGTCGTATACGCAGACGCCGCGGGCTACCGATCCGTTCTCGCTCAGCGTGTTGCAGCCACGGAATCCTACCATGGCATAGGTGTTCTTGCTGCCTTCGGGCAGGTTGCTGAGGAATTTGCCGATGGTGGCGAATGCGTCGCGGCCGTAGAAGTCGTCGCAGTTGATGACACAGAACGGTTCTTTGATGGCGTCTTTGCCCATCAGTACGGCGTGGTTGGTTCCCCACGGTTTCACACGGCCTTCAGGGCAGGTGAATCCTTCGGGCAGCGCGTCCAGACTCTGGAAAAAGAGCTCTGCGGGGATTCTACCTTCATATTTAGAAAGGATTTGTGTGCGGAACTGCTCTTCGAAGTCTTTACGGATCACGAATACGATCTTTCCGAATCCGGCCCGGATGGCATCGTAAATGGAATAATCCATGATGGTTTCTCCATTGGGACCCAGTCCGTCCAATTGTTTCAATCCTCCGTAGCGGCTACCCATTCCGGCTGCCAGCAAGAAAAGTGTAGGTTTCATATTTGTTCGTGTTTAATAAATTAAGATGTAAAGTACTGTATTGCAAAAGTAGCCCTTTTATTTGAAAAATGGATGCTCTGCGCTTCTTTTTTTCGTCCGGACAAATAAATTCCTCCGGAGGCGGTCGTACTTGCGGTCAGAATGGATAACCTACGGCGAAGTGGTATCCCAGACTGTCTTTGAATTTCGGCATGTTGTAATAGCCGCTTTTCCCCGTGTCGTAGGGGGTGTGGAGGCCTACGCCTATATCGAAGCGGAGTACTAGGAAATCGAGGTCGCAACGTATGCCGAATCCCGTGCCCAAGGCCAGGTCTTTACCGAACCGTGAAATGTCGAACGTGCCGCCCGGACGGCTTTCATCGGATTTGAGCAACCATACGTTGCCCGCATCCAGAAACACTGCGCCGGAAAGCAGGGAGATGAGAGGAAAACGGTATTCGGCGTTCATTTCTATTTTGAAGTCGCCCATCTGGTCGATGTAAGAATAGGCCGAGGTGCCGGGAATGTAGTGTCCTGGTCCTACGCCCCTCACTGTAAATGCCCGGATGCTGTTGGCGCCTCCCACGCTGAAAAGATCGTTATAGGGCGCGGCCGTGGAGTTGCCGTAACTGATAATGACGCCCGAACCGATACGCGTGGCGATACTCGTGCGCGGAGTGATCCGGAATTCTTCCCGATATTCGGCCGTGAAACGCATGTATTGCGCAAAGGGTACATTGAAGATCTTTTTGTCTTTCCGGTCGAACGGTTGTCCGAAGGCCGCGAAGATGCCCGATGTGATATTGCCGCTTTCTTTCACTTCGAAAATGAATGTGCTGGGGTTATGCGCTTTTCGCGGACTGGAATAGGTGAACGTGTAGCGCATGGAGGGCACCAACTGGTTGCGCACACTCACGTAGAGCGCCTGGTTCGCATTCATGATGGAGTCGAAAACGGATGTGGTGCTCAGCAGTTTGTCGTAGTCTACACGGAAAGGCACGAACTCGTGTTTGATGGTGGGGCGTGCCTGGTAGGTATATGCTGCGCGGGCACTGAGCGATACCATGCCGAAATAGTTGGCGCGGTTCATCCATGTGGCATCCAGGACGAAAGAAGTGCTGGTCTGTGCGCGTCGGGAGAATTTCTTAATTCCTGGGAAGATGAGGCTGGGGTAGTCTAACGACAGCGATGTGCCGTATTCGTATGAGTTGATTACGGATCTGCTTCCCTGTACACTGGAGTTCGTTTGCCATTCATAAGAACCGTGCACTTCAAACTTCAGTTTTTCTGCTCCCCGGAAAGCGTTGCGTTTGGACATGCTGAACGACAGTCCCGGCCCGATCTGTCCGTTGCTCTTCGAGGTGACTTTTGTGGTAAACTCTCCGTCGTAGGGCTTGTCCAAAACGCCGGTGATATGTATGTCGAGGGTATCGTTGAGCGCCGTGGTGTCACGCGGGACATATTTCATATTGACATTGCTGAATACGCCCATCTCGGAGAGTTGCTGCTGGACGAAGCTCATGAATTCCTGCCGATAGAGCATGCCTTTGCGATAGAACAGGTTGCGGCGTATGGCTCCGAGACGCAGAGGGGATTTCCCGTTTTTGCCTCCTTTATAATATAAGGTATAGTTGGGAATGCGTAAACTGTCGGTCAGTTCTTCCGTCGCGTCATTGTCATACAGTTGTATCGTGGTCCGTCCCAGATAATATCTTCTGCTGGCGGCTGCCGGGATGCCGTCGGCCGGTACGACCTGCAACTGTACGAATCCCGGTCGCTGTAAGGTATCGGCTCGGAACGTGATGTATTCCGGTTTATAGTAGTAATAGCCGGAGTTGCGGAACATGTTGTAAATGCGGGTGCGCTCGGCATCGAGGTTGATCACGCTGAAAGGATCTCCTTTAAACAAAGTGCGCTGCTTGTAAGTTTGACGTATCAGACTGTCGCCTTCGAGGGGGAACCGCAAGTAGGCGATGGAGTCGAGTCGGAACAAGGTACGGGGATTGACCGTATAGCTGATTTTCGCCATCCGGGGATTCTTTTGCGGAATGATCTCATAGTCCACCGTTCCGTTGAAATAGCCGTAGTTGCGCAGCGTGTTCTGGGCTACGAACGCGCGCGTCTTCGGGTTGACCGTACTGATATATATAGGTGTGCTGCCGAAAGTTTCGCGTACCCATTTCGCCATACGTGATTTCTTGCCAATCAAGGCGTTGTAGATCCATAATCCGGTCGGGAGCGGAAGTCGGTAGTACGAACTTCCGAGGAATGCGTTGTTCGGGGCATAGGCCAATGCGGCATCCACTTCTTCTTTGACCGTGTTATAGTTCTCTTTCTCGATGCGTAAGACTGCGGCGATGGAGTCTTGTTGCGCCTTGGTCTGTGCCGCTGCCTGTTCCCGTTCCGAAGAGTTTTTCTGGGTCAGCAGTTCGTCTACTGTCTTGTAAGCGTCTGCAATAGATGTGATCACGCCCTCCTGTGTCTTGGACTTCGTTCCCGGTTTCTGTCCGTAATCGATCTTTTTGATTCCCGTGTAAAGTACTTCTTCTTCGGGCAGGTTCTTGGTCGTGGAGCAACTGACGGCCAGCCAGCTGCATAATAGGATCCATCCGTATATCTTTATATTTCCTTTAATCATTTCTTCTCGTTTGCAGTTTGGGTAGCTTCTTTCTTTTTGTTTCGGAAGATGAACAGTTCGCCCAGACGGGTCATTTTGCGTCTCAATACGAGGCCTGCGCCCATCTCCGTGATTTCGCCTTCCAACAGCGATTCGTAATTTTTGTCGTAGAACAGTGTGACATAACGTGTGGAACTCTTGTCCAGCCTGTACTCCAGCGAGATATTGTCGATCAGGGACTGTCCGGTGTTTTCTACATTCTCTCCCGTAGACACTTTTCCGCCAATTATGATGCTGACGCGATTGCCCCAGAAACGTTTGGCGAAACGGAAAGAATAGTCGGTACGTTCCGTGCCTTCGGCGGTGGTCTCTTGGTCTACGCCGAGGCTCATGTCTATGGTTTCGAGAGCTTTGCCGGCAATATGCGTGATCTCGCTTTGCAACAAGGAGTTCAGTGCGTTGGAGGTAGAAAAGCCTTCGTTGTTGTTATCGCTCATGATATACATACCGGTAGCTAACATGGCTACGGCCACTTTGCCGCGTTCCTCGGTAGACATAGAGGCAATCTGATTCTGTATACTCATGTCTTCCGGCGCCGCGATGGTGAATTCCAGTCCCATGTTCTCCAATGTACGCGATATGGACAGACCGACATCGAAGGATACGGTGCGCGGCGTGTTATTCTCTGTGACGGTGGAACGCACGCGCTCGGTGGCCGAGATGTGCAGCGTGGGATTCATAATCGGTCCGTTGAAATCCACATAGCTGCCCGATGCGATGGTGAACGTTTTGAGCGGGATGACCGGAAGAGAATATTTCATTTCTCCGCTTTGCACGGTGTAGCGTCCGGTGAGTGTAAGTTCTCCCATGGGCGTATAGATCATGGTCAGGTCTCCTCCTCCTTCAAGATCCACATATTTGGATCGGTCGTCACTTAACAGACAGTGTACCTGCGCGCCTTGGTCGATGGAGACTTGCATCGTGACATTCAGGTTCATCGGTGGCGTTTCTTCTTTTTCCACGACTGTCGTGTCGCTGAAATCGACGAATGTCACAATACCGCTCAAACGGTCTTCCGACGAGAGAGCGGTATTTTTCAGCGTATAGGTTACGTCGGTATTTCCCAATACGCCCACACGTCCGCCGATATTGATATTGTTCAGGTTGCCCGACATGCGTGCATGGAGGTCTACGTTGACTTTGCCGTAAGCCGATGCTTGTACGGTACGTTTCGCGTTGATCAGTTCGAAGTTAGTGGCATCCATCTGCAAATTGAACTTGACGTTTTCGAAGTTGCTGAAATCTACTGTCCCGTTGAGGACGAGCGGGTTTTTGCCCGTGGAATACAGATTCAGTTCATTCAGACTCAGCCGGTTCTTTTTTACCTCGATCGTATCGTCTGCCATGCGCAGGTTCAAGCTGTACTCGGGCGCGGCCATTTTCATGTTTGTCATAGACAGCCATCCGTCTATTTCAGGGTGACTGGTCGATCCTTCCACTTGCAGGCTGCCGTTGGCTTTTCCGTCGAGATTGGCCATTTTATCGGGTATGAATCCGTTGGCCAGCGATAGCGGGAAGTCCGTGAGATTCAGATTGGCTTTTAAGATTCCCGTGTTTTCGCTTTCTTTGTACGACCCCGACAGGTTCATCACTTCCTCATCGTTGTGCAAGACGCGGGTGTCTATAAAATGCGTACCGTCGTTATTGGGCAGATAGACCGTTCCCAATTCTATGTTGCCCAGGGAGATTCCTTCATAAGCCATATTCTGTACTGATACGTCGGCTACGACGGAGATGTTTTCGGTGGTTTTTATCAAGTGGGCATCGGTTTGGAGGTTGCCGGTGATGTTCGGAGCGTAAGGTATGACCGACATCAGTTCACCCAAGTTCACGTGATTCAATGTGACTGAAATGTCTTGCAAGGCATCCGGGTTCGGCGTAGAATAGACTTTGGCTTCTGTACTGTCGTCCGCCACCATATCTACGTCGGCCTCTACCCGCCTGTCGTTTCCCAGGAATATATAGTTGTCCGGATTGATCTGGAATTTTCGGTAGGCGATGATCGGATGGGTTTGCGAGAATACCACTTTAAGACCGTTATCCAATACATCGGCGCGTAATCCTATGTCTACCCCCTTTTTGCGCTGTTCGTCCAAATAGACCAAGTTGATTCCCGCACCGGTCGAATGCAGGTAAGCGTTGATCTGAGATTCAAACACGAATTGTTTGTTTTCCGGTCCGTTACGTACTCGTCCATCCATCTTTACGCCAGTGGAATCTTGGAAAATATGAATCTGTACGGTGTCTAAAAGGACGCTTCCCGTCTGCAAGGCATAGACATGTCCTCCTCCGTTCAGCCCCGTTTCCGGATCGGCGTTCAGACTGAGCCGGAATTCATCGAATGAATATCCCGATGCGGTCAAATAGCTGCTTACAGGGTTGTCTTTTCCCGATGACACGCTGAGGGTCATTCGCGGTAAGAAAAATTTCAGGGAATCTTGGTTCAGGTGCCGTCGTTGCATTTGTTTGTCGACCAAGGCCATGAGTTCTTTTCCTCGTTTCATGAGCGTCTCGTAGCCGTCCCGCCCGTCGAGCAGGAGTTTGAAGTCGCCGGCCGAAATATCGGCATAAGTTGTGTCCGGATGTGCCAGGATATGCATTGCCAGATCTTTGGGATGGAATACGGTATCCTGCACGATGAGCGCGATGTCTGTGACGGTTCCGTGGAGGGCGTGTTTGTTTTTCAGATTCGTACTGCCGTCCATGTGCAGGCTCATACCCGCTTTAAACGGCTTGGCCGTGAGTTGCAAGGCATGTAAGTCGATGCTTTTCATATCCATGCTGAAATTCATATCCATGTCGTGCCGTGACATGAGCGCTTCCACCTGAGAGTTCATCTCCAAGAGGGCATTGTGGCTGCCGAAGTCCACCCGTCCCTTTCCGTCGCGCAGACGGGCTGCCACCGTGATGTTACCTAAGTCGAAATGGCCGTATTGCAGTCTTTTTAGTGCGACATCGGCTTGCATCAGGGTACGGCGACTGAAAAGGTCAGTCCCTTTGCCTTGAGCTTCTGCTACGACCGTCAGGCCATAGATGGAGTCTTTGGGGAGGAAATGATGGATTTGCAAGTCTTTCACGTCCAACCGTGCCTGATAGTCCATGCGTGCGGCATCTAATCTGGCTTTTACGCGTACATTTCCCTTGCTTTCTCTCAAACGAAGATCGGCCGTGTAGCGTTGTCCTTGCATGCCTACTTTACCGTCTATGTGCATAGGGGGCAGGGCTATGTCTTTCATCGCCTCTTTACCAGCTAACGCCCGGACAAAATTGAGGTTGCGGGTATTCATATCGACATCGACATCGGCAGTCAGGTTGGCAGAGTCTGTCAGATGTCTCAATGTGCCGTGCGCTTTCATATCAAAGGCTTGGGCCAATTTTACTTCCGCAGTAGTCAGTTGCATGGCATCCATATTTCCGTCGGCAGACAGACGCAAGACGATGGGAGCATTGGGATAAGCTTTCACGAAGTCCCGCGGCAATCCGCCGGCCATTAGCAGGATATCCTGTTTCCCCAATTCACCCATAAGACGAGCCGACATTTTCCCCTGGGGGCGAGTGGCCACGGCGCTCATATCCATGTCTGCTTGCAGTCTCACATAAGAGTCCGGCGTGTGAAGAGTCAGGGCGGGCAAGTGGAGTGAAGTGGAATCCATGTGGAATGTTCCGGATAACGAATCTATATTCAATCCGCTTTTTTCTTTCATTCGGGTATCGCGCAGAGCTAATGAAAGGCCTAATGACTGTCCGTCAAAACGTACGGAGTCTATGCCTAAACCTACCTGACATAGGGCTATATGATTGAAATCCAGGCCTGCAACCTTTTCTTTGTAAGGCAGGTCATAGAATAATGAGTCGGCATGCAAATCTATACTTTTTGCGGTATATGCCGAATTCCCCAAGTCGACAAATCCCTCTTGCAAGGTTGCATTGCTGAGACATGCAGATACTTTCATACTGTCGCCGGGCATGCTCAGACGAAAACGTATACGGTCCAATCCCACCTTATGCAAAGCGATTTTCCAATTGACAACTGAAGTGGTAGTGTCTTTGGGTGCGGTGGAATCGTTTAAGGCGATGGCTATATCGGCATCAGAAAGCAGGGCATTATCCACTTGGACCATTTCTTGCGGAATTTCTACGCTATGGGCATCCAGGAAAAAACGTCCGATATGGCCTTTGAGTTCCATGCCCGTGATGAATGATTTAGTATTGACCGTAGCTTGGTCCAGTTCGATGCCCTCCACATCCACTTGGCCATGAAGTAATGAGGTAAGACTCAAATCTACGGCTAACCTTTCTACATTTAATAAAGGGTCGTTTTGGGCATCGCTTATCTCTACGTTTTGCAGATCAATGTCGAAAAGAAAAGTCAGTCGGAGACGTCCGATATGAAACTTCATTCCCGTAGCATCGGACAAGTATACCGTAGCCTTCCTTACGGCAAAGTCCTGAATAGGAGGAATATAGAGCAAGGCTGCTACTATAAGGAATAAAATAATCGGTGTGAACAGTATACCGACGATCCACTTAAAAATCTTTTTTTTCATAATTGAAGTTGTAGTTGTTTGCAAAGGAAGTGCTTTTTTTAAAAAATCGGAAGAGTTTTTCACAAAAAAACGAAGCGCAATCCCCATGAATTTATTATTTTTGTGATGAAATGATAGTTCAAACGAGGGTATGAACTTGCCCTTCGGGTTTTATGCCGTGTGTAGCTTGGCATGATGTGTTTCGGTCTTGAACCTCGACTGTCGGATAAGAGAAAGAGCTGTTTGAGGACATTTTCTTATCTAATAGAAACGAAAGGAGGGGAAAAACGATGAAATAAATCACGCAATACATAAAAAATAAACTTTTCTTTTTGGGCTTGACGGAAAAGGCTTATCTTTGCGCACGGTATTTTAATAGTAGGGGAACGTAATAATCACGTATAGTATGGATAAGAAAGGGATCATCATCATTTCTGCTATTGTAGTCGTGCTCTTGTGTGGTGGACTTGTTTACATGTTTCATTCCTATAAGAAAGAGAGCGCAGAAAAAGAAGAAATGCTTAAGCTGGCGGAGATGGATAAAAGAGAGATGGAAAATGAATATGCCGGCTTTGCTCAGCAGTATAGCGAAATGAAAACTCAAATCAATAACGACTCTTTAATTGCCCAGTTGGATAAAGAGCAGCAACGGTCTGAGGATTTGTTGGCCGAGTTGAAGCGGGTGAAAGCAACGGACGCTGCCGAGATTCTTCGTTTGAATAAAGAATTGACTACGCTGCGTACCATCTTGCGCAGTTATGTGCATGAAATCGATTCTTTGAATCTGCTCAATGAGCAGCTCCGTACGGAAAACCAACAAGTAAAAGCACAGTATACTCAGGCTACGCAAACGATTAGCAGTCTTTCGACGGAAAAAGAGACATTGAGTGAGAAAGTGGCCATCGCTTCGCAGCTGGATGCTACGGGAATCACGATGGTGGCTCAAAATAAGCGTGGAAAGAATGCCCGTAAGATTAAAGATGTGAAGAAGTTCGTGGTGAGTTTTGTCCTGGCTCGCAATATTACGGCTCAGGCCGGAAACAGCAGCGTTTATGTTCGCATCACTAAGCCGAACCATGAAGTGCTGACGACGGGAGGAACATTTGCTTATGAGAATCGAAATTTGGAGTACTCGATAAAAAAAGACATTGAATATACCGGAGAAGCTTTACCCATAACCGTATATTGGGATGTGAACGAGTTCTTGAGTACGGGAGCCTATCGGGTGTCGATATTTGCAGATGGAAATAACATTGGAAACGCCACTTTCAATTATGAAAAATAGGAATGTGGATTAAAATCAATTTATATAAAAATAGGTTAATTCGTAAGGAGTTGACCTATTTTTGCTTTATTTTTGTTCCGTTGTTTATGCAATCATCAGTGAAACCTGATAGCGAATTATTTAAAATGAACAAGATGAAAAGACTTTTTGGACTTCTTATGCTTGTGGTTCTTTGTGGAGTGTTGCATGCGCAACGTCTTCTTACTTTGGACAGTTGCCGGAATATGGCCTTGGCCAATAATAAGAGTTTGCTTATCGCCAAAGAGCAAATGGAGAAGGCGCATTATGATCAGAAAGCTGCATTTACGAAATTTCTTCCCGACTTCTCGGCTACAGGATCCTACATGTACTTTAGCGATGAGATCTCTTTGTTGAACGACGGACAAAAGTCTACATTCAATCAAATGGGAACTTCTGTCCAACAAGGAGTGACACAAACTGTGACTCCTGTCATACAACAAATAGCCCAAACCAATCCTCAATTGGCCGCTACCTTGCAACAGGTGTTGCAGGGGGGGGGATTGAATAGCATTGCGGCCGCACTGAACCAGTTGGGACAGGATTTGACCCATGCATTTCGTACGGATACCCGTAATGTCTGGGCCGGTTCCGTCACTTTAATGCAACCTTTGTATATGGGAGGAAAGATTCGTGCCTATAACAGAATCACGAAAAACTCGGAAGTGCTGGCTCGTACTCAGTACGAAACCCAGATGCAAGATATTCTTCTCAATACGGATGAGGCTTATTGGATGGCCGTTTCGTTAAGCTATAAGAAGAAGATGGCGGAGAGCTACTTGTCTTTGGTCAATCGTTTGGACAGTGATGTGGAAAACATGATTCTGGAAGGCGTCGCTACCAAGGCTGACGGATTGACGGTGAAAGTGAAAGTGAATGAGGCCGAGATGTTGCTTACGAAAGTGGATGATGGTTTGACTTTATCTAAAATGTTGCTTTGTCAATTGTGCGGTCTGGATTTGAATACGCAACTGACACTGGCTGATGAAAGCCGGACGGATTGGAATGTCATTACCGATAATGTGGACGGTAATGAAGCCGTTACGCGTGCCTTGTCACGCCGTCCGGAATTGGAAAGTTTGGATTTGGCTCATAAGATCTATGAAGATAAGGTGCGTGTAGTACGTTCCGAGATGCTGCCTTCGTTAGCGCTTACCGGAGGATATTTAGTATCGAATCCGGCCCTTTTAAATGGTTTTGAGAATAAATTCCGCGGTTTGTGGAATGTAGGAGTTATGCTTTCTATTCCGATTTTCCATTGGAATGAAGGTCTTTATAAAGTGAAGGCGGCTCAAAGTGAAGTCAACATGGCTCGTTTGCAACAGAGCGAAGCCCAGGAAAAGATCGAATTGCAGGTCAATCAGAGCCTTTTCAAAAATACGGAGGCTAAAAAACGTTTGGCCATGTCGCGGAAGAACATGGAAAAAGCTGAGGAGAATCTTAATTATGCCGATAAAGGTTTCAAGGAGGGCATAATTCCAGTGACGAATGTCATGGAGGCTCAGACGGCATGGTTGTCGGCTCATTCGGATGAGATCGACGCACAAATCGACGTAAGATTGGCGCAGACTTATCTGCAAAAGGCTCTGGGAACGCTGGGCGATCAATAAAAATAATACCTTAACAAACAAAATAAAGAAAACAGATTTATGGAACTCAAAAAACAATATCACAATGTGATTTGGGCGTTAGTGGCGCTCGTTATCATTATTGCGGCTGTGGCTTCAGCAGGCATGCTTCTGTTAGGACATGACGACGAGTCGATTCAGGGACAGATGGAAGCTTCGGAGTACCGTGTGTCCAGTAAGGTGCCGGGCAGGATATTGCATCTTTATGTGAAAGAAGGGGACCATGTAAAGGCCGGAGATACGCTGGCGGTGCTGGAAGCTCCTGATGTGGAGGCCAAACTTTCTCAAGCCGAGGCTGTAGAAAAGGCCGCACAAGCGATTAAGAATAAGGCAGACCGCGGAACGCGAACGGAACAGTTGCAGGGAGCTTACGAAATGTGGCAAAAAGCCAAGGCCGGTTTGGAAATAGCTGAGAAGTCTTATGGCCGGGTTGACCGTTTATTTAAAGAGGGCGTGATGAGTGCGCAGAAACGTGATGAGGCTTATGCGGACTTTCAGGCAATGAAAGCCACGGAACGTGCTGCGCAGTCTCAATATCAGATGGCACGGAACGGAGCACAGCGGGAAGATAAAGAGGCGGCAGCAGCGCAGGTGGCGCAGGCCAAAGGAGCCATTGCTGAGGTGAACTCCTATATAGACGAGACTGTTCTGCGCGCTCAGATGGATGGCGAAGTTTCGGAAATCTTTCCCAAAGTCGGTGAGTTAGTGGGAACGGGGGCACCTATTATGAACATTACGATGCTGGATGACCGTTGGGCTACTTTTAACGTGCGTGAGGACTTGCTGAAAGAGTTGACTGTGGGTAAGACGTTCACTGCATACGTCCCGGCATTCAATAAAGATATAGAATTGAAAGTGACTTATATGAAAGATCGTGGAACGTATGCCGCATGGAAAGCAACAAAGACCACAGGACAATTTGACTTGAAGACGTTTGAAGTACGTGCTGTCCCGGTAAACGCGAAAGAGGCATTACGCCCGGGAATGTCCGTGATCATTAAGCGATAATCTTGGGGAACATGCAGACTTCTCATGGCATATTAGGCATTGTACGGCGGGAACTCCGGCGTTTGGTGAGCCGTCCGCTGTATCTCTGTTGTATGGTGGTGGCTCCGCTTGTCTGTTGTCTGTTTTTTACGACGCTGATGTATAACGGATTGCCGAGTGATATGCCTGTGGGAGTCGTGGATGATGACAATACGGCTACGACTCGAGATATTTTGCGTAATATGGATGCTTTCAAGCAAGTGGGGGTAACGGAGAACTATCCTTCGGTCAGCGAGGCGCGGAGGGCGATGCAGGAAGGTAAAATTTACGCTTTTTATTATATTCCGAAAGGTACTACTGAGGACGTGATTGCGAATCGGAAGCCTAAGGTTTCGTTTTATACGAATAACAGTCTTCTTATAGCCGGTTCGTTAATCTATCGGGATCTACGTACGATGTCTGTATTGGCTAATGCTTCGGTTATCTTACAGACACTGCAAGCCGAAGGCATGGATGACCAAACGGCGATGGCGTTTTTGCAACCTATCGTTATTGATACACACGCATTGTCCAATCCGTGGCTTAATTATTCGGTGTATTTGAATAATACGATTCTTCCGGGCATACTGATGATTTTGATCTTCATGGTTACGGTATTTTCCATCGGTTCCGAGCTCAAGGACGGAACGAGTAAAGAGTGGATGGCTATGGCGGATCAGAATATATTGAACGCTTTGATCGGGAAATTGTTACCCCATACCTTGATTTTCTTTATAGTGGCGTCGGCTTACGATGTGTATTTGTATGGTGTATTGTCTTTCCCTTGCCATAGTGGCATCGGTCCGCTTATGTTGGCCGCCTTACTGATGGTGCTGGCTTCTCAGGCTTTTGGCGTCTTAGTTATTTCGCTTCTGCCTACATTGAGACTGGCTCTCAGTACTTGTTCATTGTGGGGAGTGGTTTCTTTTTCCATTTCCGGTTTCACGTTTCCGGTTATGGCTATGCACCCGGCTTTGCAGATGCTGAGCAATTTATTCCCTCTGCGTCACTATTTCCTTATTTATGTCAACCATACGTTGAATGGATATCCGATGGTATATGCTTGGAGGTCTTATTTGGCCTTGTTGCTTTTTATCTTGGCCCCGCTGTTTTTCCTTAAACGTTTGCGTACCGTGATGCTTAATTACGATTATATACCCTGATGCCGTGATGATAACAATGAAAGAGTTACATAAGATATTCCGTGAGGCGGTGGGCGATACTTTTTTTATTTGGAGAAAGGAAGCCGGACGGGTCGTGAGGGATCAGGGAGTACTGATATTCTTTATTCTCGTACCTATATTATATCCTTTGCTGTATGCTTTCATCTATACGGGAGAAACAGTGCGTGAGGTACCGGCCGTTGTTGTCGACGATGAAGAAACCGCACTGAGCCGAGAGTTTATTCGTCGTGTGGACGCTACTCCAGACGTAAAGGTAGTTGCACGTACCGGTAATATGGAAGAGGCAAAGGAGTTGATGCGGCAGGCCAAGGTTTATGGTATTATTCGTATGCCGGAAGATTTCAGTCTTAACGTCAATCGCGGGCAACAAGTGCAGGTCGGATTATATTGCGACATGAGTGGTCTGCTGTATTATAAGGCTTTACTGACTGCTTGTACCGATGTTTCTTTGGACATGAATATGGATTTGCAGATCAAACGCTTAGGCAATACGACCGACCGCCAAGACGAAGTTTCGCTTTCTCCTCTGGATTATGAAGATGTCGCTTTATTCAATCCGACGAATGGGTTTGCCTGTTTCCTGATTCCGGCCGTCCTGATTCTGGTCCTTCAGCAGACGCTTTTGTTAGGAATCGGATTGATGAATGGTTCGTCCCGAGAACGTGCTACATTCCATACGCAATTGGTTCACGGAACCGGACGGGGAACGGTACGTCTCGTGCTCGGTAAGGCACTTTGCTATTTGATGCTGTATGCTTTGGTCAGTGTATGGGTACTTATCATTGTACCCCATCTGTTTGGTTTGGTACAGATTCCGCGGGCCGCAGATTTATTGGCTTTTATGCTCCCTTATTTGCTGTCTTGCATATTCTTTGCCATGACGTTGTCTCTCCTTGTGTATCAACGCGAGACTTGCATGCTTATTTTCGTCTTCACTTCCTTGCCCTTACTTTTTATTTCTGGGATTTCATGGCCGGGAGTGGCCGTACCGGCTTTCTGGAAATATATATCATGGCTTATACCTTCTACATTAGGGATCAACGCTTTCGTGCGTATCAATACGATGGGAGCTTTGTTGGAAGATGTATCGTTTGAAGATATCGGCTTGTGGATTCAGACCGGAGTATACTTTCTGACAGCTTGTGCGGCTTACTATTATATGATCGGGGAAAGCCGTAGAAAGGCGGAGGCTTTAAATTCATCTTTATCATGAGAAAATATTTTTCATCCTTTTAGCCTGTGTGGTCGAAGGGTGTGGAATCTTGTTTGCACAAAGTCAGTTGGCCTCATCCGAACAAGTCGTTTATGAAGGCCATACATTGATTGATGAAGGGGCTTGGTGTTGGTTCGCCGATCCGCGGGCTTTGCATTACGAAAACGCATCCGGTACGATCAATAGCAGTTATGTGGGATGTATCGATGTGCACGGCGCCATTAAGGCTGTGCAATATGATTTCCTGAAAAAACAGCGTACTGAAGTGCTGATACGATCGTATTTTCAGCCGGACGACCATGATAATCCGACCTTTATAGTCTTGCCTGATGAACGGGTGATGGTTTTTTATTCGCGTCATACGGATGAACCCTGTTTCTATTATCGAATATCCCGTCTACCGGGCGATCTTACGACTTTGGGAGAAGAGAAAAAGATACAGACGAAAGACAATACAACATATCCTTCTCCTTTTATTCTTTCAGATGATCCGGAGCATATCTATTTATGCTGGAGAGGCATCAACTGGCATCCGACGATTGCGAAATTGTCTCTACCCGATGCCGATGATAACGTCCGGGTGGAATGGGGACCTTACCAGATAGTACAATCTACAGGAGCTCGTCCTTATGCCAAGTATTACTCTAACGGAAAAGATCGTATTTATTTGGCTTATACGACCGGTCATCCGGACAATGAGAATCCCAATTGGTTGTATTTAAACTGCGTCAATATCCATACGTTGCAGTTGGAGGACGTGCAAGGACATCTCTTGTCGACTATTGCGGACGGACCATTTCAGGTTTCTCGTGAAGAACAATATGTCAAAAGTTTCCCGGCTACGGTAATAGACCATACTCCCGATATACGTGACTGGGTTTGGCAGATTACTACCGATACATTGGGAAATCCTTTTGTTGCCATGGTTAAAATCAGCGGTAACAAGAAGATTCACGACTATTATTATGCTTATTGGGATGGAATGACTTGGAAGGAGATCTTCTTGACTCATGGCGGCGGTCACTTTTACCAAACTCCGGATATAGAGACCTGTTATAGCGGCGGCATGGCTCTTGATCCGCTTCACGAGGGAGTTGTATATTGTTCAGTCCCGGTGGACGGCGCGTTCGGGCGGGTTTATGAGATCCGGAAGTATACAGTGAATACCCAGAGCAGAACTGTACGTGCCGAGTCTGTCACTCATAACTCGCGCAAGAATAATGTACGTCCTTATATTCTTCCGGATTCAGAAGATTCTCCCTTGCGTCTGGTATGGATGTATGGGGATTATTATGATTGGATTGTCAGTTCTTCCCGTTCGGGTTATCCTACGGCTCTTCATGGGGATTTTCAATGGTCGGAAGAGACTGCGGATTTGACAGACGGATTGATCGTTGATGTCGGAGGGCGGTCGGGGAACGCATTAAACTGCGGAGAAGTCCGGCGAGTGGAGATGTCTCGAGAGGGGGAGAATACTGATTTTACTCTATTTTTATCTATCGATCTTTCCAATGTCCGCCCTGAGGGCAAGGTGTGTAGCGGAAAACATTGGGCTTGGGAGGCTGATTCGACTACGTTGAGGCCCGTACTTTCGATTGACGGGAAGAAATATCTGAGTAGTAATGTGCTGGGTACGGCGGATAGTTGGCTGAACCATGCTCGGGGAACGACAGGCGAATGGTATCCGATCGAGCCTTATCGTCGATTTACGTTGACCGTTGTGTCGAAAGGCTGTCGGCTGACCACTTATATTAACGGTTGTGCAGATCAGAGTATCGAGGGAGACATCGGTTTGTCTCGGTTGACTTTAGGTAGATTCAACGGGTGGATTCAACGCTATGTTTTATCCCGTCGGGCTTTGAATTCTGTAGAAATCGCCCGTCTTGTTTCTCAATGTCGCTAAGTTTAGCTAATTTTGTGGCAAAATTAGAATACATTGGTTTCTGTAGAAAAATTAAAAGTAGAGTTTGGAGTAACTCCTTTGTTTCAGGACGTTTCTTATGTGATTAATGATAAAGACCGCATCGCTCTGGTAGGAAAGAATGGGGCGGGAAAGTCCACCATGCTGAAAATCATTGCCGGGTTACAGCAACCTACTTCGGGTACGGTTTCCATTTCCAGTGGGGCTACGATCGGTTATTTGCCACAAGTTATGGTGTTGGGAGATGAGCGTACTGTACGTGAAGAGGCGGAATTAGCTTTTTCTTCCATTAGTCAGATGCAGGAGCGTCTCGAACGGATGAACCGTGAACTGGCCGAACGCACGGATTACGAGAGCGAAAGTTATATGGATCTCGT